>JBDRNB010000117.1:0-3618 GCA_043811635.1 Candidatus Aenigmatarchaeota archaeon | reverse complement strand
CTCCTTCTGAAGGAGGCAGATATGCAGACGAAGAACTTGCAGCAAATAGATTCTCAACATATGAAGAAATGGCAAACTATCTCGGTGTTGACAGTATACGATTCATTGACACTGATGCTTTTGTAGATATTATATTAGACGTGGGCAGAGAATATGGAAGTGATCTGAAACGAGAGAATCTTTGTCTCGGTTGTTACACTGAAGATTTTGGGTTTCTGAAATAGTATTTATCTGCCTTTCTGTGCATATTGTTATAAAAACTGGTGTTAAATAGAGTGATATGACAGCGTATAATCCCAAGGAGATACAGGAAGATGTGGAGAAGTTCTGGAAGGATTCTGGTACACCTGAGAAGATAGTCAAGTTTGACCAGAAGAAAAAGAAGTTTTTTCTTCTTGACGGGCCTCCTTATGTTAATTATAATCCGCATGTAGGCCACATCATGACAACCACATTCAAAGACATATGGAGCAAGTTCAAGTACATGCAAGGTTATGCTTCCTGGCTCCAGCCTGGATTTGACTGTTCAGGCCTTCCCATAGAGAATGCAGTTGAGAAGAAGCTTGGAATCAAGTCAAAGATGGACATAGAGAAGCTTGGAGTGAAGAATTTTATAGAAGAATGCAAAAAACTTGCAGAGAAGAACAGGCCTGTGTGGATGGATCTGTACAAGAAGGTTGGCGCGTGGAGAGGCTGGCTAGATCCTTACATGACATACAAGAACTATTATCTCGAGAGTGGCTGGTGGACAATCAAACAGATGTATGACAAAGGTCTTCTGACTGAGGGTCATAAACCAGGCTTCTGGTGCTCACATTGTGAGACTGTGTTAGCTGGTTATGAAGTAACTGATTCTTACAAGAATGTGGAGGATCCTTCCATATTCATAAAGTTCCCTCTGCGAGATGAGAAGAAGACATACTTACTTGTATGGACAACCACACCGTGGACGCTTCCAAGCAACGTAGCAATCGCTGCTCATCCTGATGAGAATTATGTGACGGTAGAGATCATGACAGGCGAGAAGCTCATACTTGCAGAAAAGAGGCTGGAGGTGCTGACTGAACTAGATATTGGTTACAAGGTACTTGAAAAGTTCAAAGGCAAGAAGCTTGATGGTGTGAAATACCTGGGTGTTGTGAATGTCAATCCTCAGAAAGAGATGGATAAGAAATTCCATTATGTGATCATGTCTATCAAGCTTTTGAAGAAACGTGCAGCCTCTAAGATCGCAGGGGATAAGAAGGATGAATTTGATGATTTTGTCACAATGGATACAGGAACTGGTCTGGTTCACACAGCTCCTGGTCTTGGTGATTACAAGGTTGGAGAGCATTACAAACTGCCTTGCCTTTCTCCAATAGATGACCAAGGAAAATTCACAGATGATGTTGGTAGATACAAAGGGGTTCATGTAAAGAAAGCTGATCCCCAGATTATACAGGATCTGGAGAAGGACGACAGACTTCTTCATGTAGACAAAATCACGCACTCCTATCCGCTTTGCTGGAGATGCAAGACACCGCTTATCTACAGAATGAGCAAGCAGTGGTTCCTGAGTGTAGATAAGATTAGGGATATCATGATTAAGGGTAATAAATCAGTCAGGTGGTTGCCTGAATTTGGTGGTGAGCAGTTTAATGAACTGCTTGAATCTGCTCCTGACTGGGCGATTACAAGACAGAGATACTGGGGCATACCATTGCCTATATGGGCATGCGAAAAATGTGATTCCAAGAAGGTTATCGGATCCAGAAAGGAATTGGTCAAGGAGTCTGTGAAGAAAATTTCTGAGGATACAGACATACACAAGGATGTGGTTGATTCCATAAAACTGAAATGCAAATGCGGCAGTGAGATGACACGGCTAAAGGACATCATGGATGTATGGTTTGATTCTGGTATCTCTCCATGGGCATCTTTAGGCTACCCGTTCCAGAACAAAGATCTGTTTGAAAAGTTGTGGCCAATTGATCTGATAGATGAATCAGTTGACCAGATAAGGGGCTGGTTCTACACACTGATGGTTTGCAGCCAGGCGACATTCAACAAGCCTCCATACAAAACCGTTTGCATGAACGGGTGGACACTTGATGAGAAGGGGGAGAAGATGAGCAAGTCCCTTGGTAATGTTGTATGGGCAGAGGATGCATACAACAAGATTGGTGCAGACCTCCTGAGATTATATTACTGTTATGATAATCCCCCATGGGAGACTCATAAGTTTGGCTACAGAAAGGCAGAGGACATAGGAAAGTCATTGAATGTTTTGTGGAACACATACTTGTTCATCAACACCTATGCAAAGAAAGCTGAGATACCAAAGTATCTCAAGATAGAGGACAAGTGGATATTGTCTAGGATAAACACAGTCATACATGAGATGACAGAATATCTAGAAAAATTTGAATTCCACAGAGGTGGTAGGTTGATAGTTGATTTCATACTGAATGACTTCTCCAGATGGTATATCAAGATTATAAGAGACCGAGTTTCACCTACATACAAAGGCGAGGACAAAAAGACAGCGGGAGCTGTTTTGATGTATGTGCTGGAAAAGGCTGTGAGACTGCTTGCACCAATCAGTCCTTTCATTACAGAGAAGATATACCAGGAAGCCTTTGGCGGCAAATCTGTTCATATGAGCTCATGGCCTGAGTCTGAAAAGAAGTATGTAGACACCAAGCTGGAAGAGCACATGTCTGCTGTAAAGAATGTGATAGAGATTGCAGGTGCATTGAGGCAGGACAAGAGGATAAAACTGAGATGGCCTGTTTCTGAGCTGATTGTTTCAGGTGAGAAACTTGAAGATGCTGTCAAGACACTGGAGCCTGTGATAAACACAATGGCAAATGTGAAATCCACAAAGTTTTCCAAGAAGATAGTTGGTGGAAAGACTGAAGGTGGAATCACAGTTGACTTTGGAAAGGTTCTGATGGACGAGGCTCTGTTGAGGGAGCTTGTGAGGAATGTGCAGGAAGTGAGGAAGAAGAGCAAGTTCAATGTTCATGATTCAATAAGCTTGTTTATCAAATCTGACAAGGAGACAGAAAAGGTATTAAAGGGGTTCGAAGATAGAATAAAACAGGGTGTTGGTGCAAAGACAGTTGTAATGGGCCAGATAAAACATCAAAAGGGAAAGCTTGAATTCGAGAAGAAGATTGTTGATTTCGGGTTTGAAAAGGTGTAATTAATGACGTTATACAAGAAGGGGGATAGGTTTTCTGGATTTTCAGTAAGGGTTGGTGAGATCTTTTCCAACTTTGGCCTGACACCAAACCAGTGGACTTTCCTGTCAATCATAGCTGTTTTGATTGGAGTGTGGTTCATCACACAGTATAATTTCTTCATGGGAGCAACATTCATTCTCATCGCAGCATTCCTGGATGTTGTTGATGGTTCTGTTGCACGCGTCATGGGCAAGGCGAGCAGGAGGGGAGCGTATCTTGACACGATTGTGGACAGGTATGTAGAGGCCTTTATTATATTCGGCCTGCTCCTAATCAACCTTCCATCCTTTGTTGTGGGTATCAGTTTCTGGTTGTTTGCATACTTCTTCGGTTCAATCATGACTACTTATGTGAAAGCAGCTGCAAAGGAGAAGGATCTGAAAAAGGA
>JBDRNB010000116.1:0-3736 GCA_043811635.1 Candidatus Aenigmatarchaeota archaeon | reverse complement strand
ATATTGCCATCACCACTTTCAGGTGTTTTGTAATCAAAGAACAACTTGAAACTATCAGATCTCCTATTAAGTTCTGAAATAGCAATACCTATCAAATCTGCAAAAAGATCCTTTTTGCTCCAACCATCTCTGAAACCATCCAAATATTCCTTGCCCACCCCTCCAGCTAACGCTCCGAATATACCAACTTCAGAGCTTCCTGATACTGCCTGAGCCGCCTCTCTTAAAACATATGATCCCATACCATGCACCCATTTATCTGGAGCTCGTACAGAACTATCTACCTGATACCATGGATCAGCAGAATCATCCAGCTGCTTAAATTCACCATTACTCTTGTGAGTAAACCCAGGAAAATCTGCTTCTGCTCTTTCAGGCGCTGATAAATAGGATGCTAACGCCACTGTTATGGGATATACTATTCTTTTCATTAGAGTACAAGATGTTAACGAACATTTAAATATCTTTCACTTAACCCGAACTTTAACTTCTTAAAACATGCATACAATTCTAACGTGGTATGATTCTTCCAGACCATGAGATCAGGAAATACCTTGAAGAAGGCAAGATAGTTATAGAGCCCCTGGAGAACAAGGATGTTCAGATACAGCCTGCAGGTGTTGATCTCAGGCTAGGAAATGAGTTCAGGATTTTCAAATCTTCTACTGTTCCTTTCATAGACACAAAGAAAAAGGGAGAAGATTACACGGAGCTGATCAGAGTGGAAGATGACAAGCCTTTTATAATTCATCCAGGGGAGTTTGTTCTTGGAGTTGTCAAGGAGTACATCAAGGTCTCGGATGATCTTGTAGGCTCAGTTGACGGAAGATCCAGCATGGGAAGAGTTGGGGTTTCAATCCACACCACATCTTCATCAATCAATCCAGGCTGGGAGGGACATCTGGTTCTTGAGATCACGAACATGGGCCGCATGCCTGTTGCATTGTATCCAGGCATGAGGATAGCAAAGCTGGCCCTTCACAAACTCAGCTCACCATCAGAAAACCCTTATAACAAAAGAACAGACACCAAATATCATAAGCAGAAAGGCGTGAGCGAGACACGCGTGTATGAGGACAAATAACTCAGGCAATAAGTTTATTAATATATATTGTATAACTAACCTATACTATACAAGTATGTGATAATATGGCATCACTCAGACCAGCAAGATGTTACAGGAAACATGAAAGACCCAACACAAGGGTCAGTATAAAAAAACCTAGACGTAGCTATATCAAGGGTGTTCCTGATTCAAAGATACATAGATTCGAGGTTGGAAACAGAAGCAGGAAGTTCAAAAAATACATGGACCTCACGGTTAATAACAACGTCCAGATCAGGCATAATGCGCTTGAGGCAGCCAGAGTGAGTGCAAACAAGGTTCTTTCATTATCTTTCGGTCCTGATAATTATATGCTCAAGATCCTTGTCTATCCACATCATGTGATGAGGGAGAACCCACTTGCATCAGGAGCAGGTGCAGACAGGTTCCAGACAGGTATGAGGAAGTCATTCGGAAAGATGATTGGAAGAGCAGCCAGAGTCAAGTCAAACCAGAGGGTTGTGAGAGTTTATTTTGATGACACAACAAAGATCAATTCTGTAAAAAGAGCATTGACACTAGCTAGTGCTAAGCTTCCATCACCATGCAGAATCGTTGAAGCAAAGTAGTTCTAGATGCCAATTGGTATCATGCCTACCAAGAAAGGAACAATAGTCACTGTCAGGATGACGAATATGATAGCTATTATCACGTGATGTATGAAGTGCATGTCAGGGAATCCCAATGTGAGTGCAACAATCCAGATTATTATGGGCGCTATCAAACCTGCAAATGGTATGACAGCCAACACTGAAAGCAGTATGCCAAACACACCAAAGAATGTGATGATGTTGATTATCAGGACAATGAAGAACACCCTTCCAGCCTGGACGTCTCCTCCGTAGTTTTTGCTGAAGATTGCAAGCACTATCAATAATACTATACCACCCACAATCGTGGATAGAATGATGTTAATACCTTGTCCGATCCAGTACTCAACCCCACCTGAAGATGCAAGGTTACTCAGTACTGCCAGGTCTGGTACCAGTTCAAAAACAGCCATAGTAATATTTGCATTCACTGGCTTTTAAGCCTTGTCTTGAGTCACAACTTCTCCATCATCTGTTGTCTTGCCAGGCCAGAATCTGACACCTGGATGAACAAGCGTCTTGGCTCCCAGCTTGCATCCATCTCCAATCACAGCTCCAAGGCCATTCTCCAGTATCTTTGTTCCAGTGCCTATACTTACATCACTGCCTATGATGGAGTTTGTTATCACAGCTCCTTCCATTCTAACAGAGTCCATTATAACAGAGTTTCTAATAACACATTTTCTCAGTTCACAGTTGTCTCCCACAGAGCAGCCAGAAAGCTTTGAGTCATCAACAATACTTTTTCCAATAACATTTTCTTGGCCTGCCTGTTTCAAAAGTAAATTATTAGCGGCCAATATGTCCTTTGGATACCCTATTGGAATCCATGAGTCCCTTGTTTCAACACATCTTATTTCCTTCTTCTTTGCCAGGCTCAAGATGGCATCAGTAAGCTCATATTCCCCGCGCTCAGATCTCTTCACAGAATCAAGCTCATCAAATATGTCCTTACCTAGCACATACAATCCGCTGTTGGCAAGATCAGAGACATATTCCTTGGGCTTCTCAGTAAGCCCTGCTACAAAACCATCTTTCACAACAAACACACCGAATCTAGACGGATCCTCTACAAACTCTCCAACAACAGAGCACTCATGCTCCAGCGACTGCTTGATTGCAGATGACATGTAGATGTCATCACCCATCATGACTACAAACTTGTCTTGTGCATGATCCCTTACCTGCATCAATGCATGGCCTGTTCCAAGCTGCTCCTTCTGCTCCACATACCTGATCTTCATACCTTGAAAATCTTTGCCAAATAAATTTCTTATCATCTCGGCCATGTAGCCCACAATCAAGACAACCTCATCAACCATGCCAACCAACTGTTCGAGATTGTGTTGTAGAATAGGCTTGTTTAGCAGCTTGATCATGGCCTTTGGTCTGGTCAAAGTCAAAGGGTACGTCCTTGTGGACTTGCCTGCAGTTAGTATGATTGCTTGCATATAACCATATTCTATACATTCTATATAAAAATAACCTCCAAATCCCCTTCATATTCATTCCCTTTTCAAAAATCGATTAAAAACGTCTGTTTTACTCAAAAAGATCTCTTAGGTCTTTTTGAACAATTTTAAGCCTTTTGAGACCTATTTGAACGTCAATAATAGGACCAATATAACCAAAAAATGGACAGTGAAACAGTTTCATGCAAGGTATATATACAATCTCAGCATAATAAATACCATGTATGCTTAGATAGGCAAGTATATACTTTGTCATCTAAGCAATATAATCACATAAAAATGGAGGATAAGATATGAAAATTAAAAAGTTTTTAGCAGGAAGCCTTGCAGCTGTATTCGCTGCAGCGTTCGTCGTGGGTGGCGCATACGCAACTTTGGGCGATTACGTATCAACAACCGGCGGTGACACATTATCATCACCAATGATTGTTGTGGGTAGTTCAGTCCCAGGTTCAGACGTCATCGGCGCAGCTGACATAGCAGCGGCAGTAGCAGGTTACGCAACAACCACTACCACAGTGAGCGGTGTTGGAACAGTAGCAGTTTCCAACGGTGTCGGATTGGACACC
>JBDRNB010000115.1:0-2415 GCA_043811635.1 Candidatus Aenigmatarchaeota archaeon | reverse complement strand
CCACATTCTTCCCAGCAGAGATGATAAAGAAAGAGAGATTTGATGATGAATTCAGGTATGGAGAAGACCTTGAATTCCTTTTGAGGACATCCATTGTCAAGAAATACACATATGTACATGTACCAGAATTTTTGGTAAAGGTAAGAATGCATGAGGATTCTATGACCACAAAGAATGACAATGACATACCAGCAAATAACGCCAAGATATTAAAGAAAATTGGGGAGATGATGGGATGGTAAAGCTGACAGTTGATTATTACAAGAAGGGTGAGATGTTCGGTGGCGTACAGGAATTCCTGCATGACTTCAAGCACATCTATCCAGACTTCAAGGAAATATCCTTTGCTAACGCTACAAATGCGATTATAGGGAATGCACAGAAACCAGAAGATTTTGCGTTCTTTGAGATTGAGACGAGTTCATTCATAAGCCAGTATCTTGATAAATACGAGAAGATATTCAAGCCCGATGTCATAGTCAAGAACAGCATAGTCGGAACCTGGAAGAAGCATCTCACACCCATGATATGCATCATACAGGACAACAATATACTTGGTCCTGAGATACTTCACAAGCATGGGTACTACAACATGCACATACTGAACAGATACAGGCAGATATTCACAAAACTGCAAGAGATGACAATGGAGAAGTCTGATATGATAGTCGCAAGCTCTAACCACCTCAAGAATACATATGAAAAGGAGTTTGGGATGGACATAAAGGTAATAGAGAATGGGATAAATACAGAGATGTTCAAGCCACTCAATAATAAGAACGAATTAAGGGAAAAATATGGCATACCAAAGGATAAGGTAGTGGGGATAACGACCACAGGATTCCTGCCGATAAAGGGATGGCACATACAGGCGAAACTGTGCCATGATTTCCCAGACGTGTTCTGGATAGTGATAATGAAGAATCGTGAAAAACAGCAACCAAAACTCAAGAATATCAAGATATTCTATAGAATTCAGAGAGAATTACTGCCAGAGTTGCTAAACACAGCAGATTTCTTCATACTCCCCTCTGCCATAGAAGGATGCAATATGTCGGCTATGGAAGCGATGTCATGTGGACTGAATACCATCACGACCAACTCAGGATACTTCTGGAATCCCTACATGGAGAAGGATATTGAGATAGCGGACTTTGGGATAAGGGTGAAGAACTGGGTATATGAGGACTATAAGAAGGCAGTAGAGGAGATGCTGTCTGGAAACCACACATTTGACCCCAGAAAGCATGTCGAGAACAATGGTATTGACTTCAACATATGGATAGGGAAATGGAAGAAAGTGATAAAAAAGGTTATAAACGAAAAGGGATAAAGATTAACTATGAGTGTCATTGAGTTGCCAGAAATTGTAGCAAGCCATGGAGAGTTGTTTGAATTCGGCACATACAGGATAAGGGAATATGTAACTGCGGGAAAAAAGACTCGAATCGCAATCCCTGGATACACTAACAAGATAATGTTCATATATGAATTCAAGTTTGGAGATCTTACAGCAAATGCCTTCAATTTCCGTTGGGATTTGGCAAGAAATGTCGTGGAACGTGATTTGCTTCTTGGGGATGAACAAATAAACTTTGTTACAAGACCATTCCCTCTCATAATAATCAAGGAGAAGGGAGCTGCTATCTTTGTTGAAAACACTAGCGGTCAAGATGCTTATTTTGAGATGAGTTTTGACTATTTCCTTACAGTAAAGGAGTTCGTGGAAAGGCTAGAGAAGTTTGTGCATTGGAAAGATATAATATAGTTTGTGACATAATAAGGGACAGTAATGTTATAATATAAACCCATTTATCTAATTCTTTAATATGAAACAAAAAGTTCTAGCCAAGAAAGGGGACAAAGAAATCATAGGAACGCTATCCACTGTTCGAGGCAAAGTCTCTTTAAGAATTGGGTGATTGAGTGGTATCGGTAAGAGAGGGCTATCTGGCAAGGATGTATAATGGTGTGTGGGAGTTCATACAGTTCCAATTCTGGCTACCAGGAGGAATGACAATTTCATTAACCTATAACCCACCAAACGATACCGCTTTCGTGCCAATATACCATGTCACAGAGGCGTATGCTGCTGGTGCATTAACATTATCAATACACACAGATGGAGACCTAGAGTATCAGAATCTGTTGACAACTCCTAAATTTGGGGATTATCTGTTTGAAAAACAAATCACATATGTCGTCAAGAACGACATCAGATTTGATATAACAAACAACACAGCAGCAGCCATACTTGTGGATGGTCTGATATTTGGATATCTGATTCCATTATCTAATATAGATGGTTTTCTAGAGGAGATTACTGGAAGGAAGCAATTGAACGAAATCATAGAGACCAAGAAACTTCTTGTGGAGATAAATAAAAAGTTGAATGAAGGAAAGAACATACTAATA
>JBDRNB010000114.1:0-2032 GCA_043811635.1 Candidatus Aenigmatarchaeota archaeon | reverse complement strand
GCTCCATCGCTTGATGCGAACAATGAATTTGGTGAAGTAATTCATCTTGTTGAAGAAACAATTCCTGTAAATGAAGTAATGGATTATGTGTTTCCTAAACATTCAATTCATACAATTGTGTTTGAATCAATCCATAAAGCAGACCTTAACGCGAATGGCTGTATAGACATCAATGAGATGCTGAAGTTCATTGATCTCTGGTACTACGACAGCATTAGCAACACAATTGCTGAGTTGATAGAAGCACTAGATATGTGGACAAGGCCAGATGCAGGGTGTCTTGGATAACAGAATCAAAAAGGTTCATATAATCTCAAGTTTCTTTGAAAATGAATATAACCTATTCATTCTCTTTTTCACAGCTGTGATGAAAATAAGTGCACAATCCTTCATCGTTTAACTCAATTAGATATGTGCCTGCAAAATTTTGTTCTTTTTTATTGATATCAAAATACCTGAGATTCCAGATAACAGAATGTTTGTTTCCATTGCTTGAGAAACCCTTGAAATTCAAAGATATATTGTTCTGGTGTTTGATTACCTCCCATTCTTTGGCAACTTCATCAAGATTATTTAGCCGCAAAAAAGGAGTCTCATAATAAACAACATTCTTGGCAAACAAACTAATTATACCTTTGATATTGTGTTTTTCCCAATGATCCTTGAAGTTCTCTAACCAATCATTAATTCTCATAAGTATATAATGAGTTTAATTGTTTTATTATTTCAGAAATTATTGCCAGAAAAAAAGAGACAATCTATTCATCATCTTCTGGCTCTTCTTCGCTTGTGATTCCCTTCCTTTGCTTGATCTGAGTGATAACCTTTTGCTCAAGCTCCTTTGGAAGTGGCTCATAGACTACATCTATAAGATAGTAGAATCCTGTTCCACCTGTTGCAGATTTCAGGTCAGAATTGAACCCAAACATCTCTGACACAGGCAGCTTTGACTTGATCTGTGTTGTTCCTCTTTCTTCTTTCATTTCAAGGATCTGTCCTCTCCTGTTATTGATCTCCTTGGTTGCACCACCCATGTGCTCGCTTGGAACATCAATCCTAATGATCTGCTTAGGCTCGAGAATATATGGCTTTGCCTCTAATATAGCGCTCCTGATAGCCTTCCTTAGAGCAGGAATAACCTGTGCAGGACCCCTGTGGATTGCATCCTCGTGCAGTTTAGCATCAACAAGCTTGATCTTTAGACCAGATACAGGCTCCTTTGCTAATGGGCCTTCATTCATTGCCTCTTTAAATGCCTGTTTGACCATCTCCATGATCTCAAGAATAGCTCCGACTCCGACAGTAGTGTCAAGAAGTATGTTCTTGTTATAGATCATCTTGATCTTTTTTACCTCATCTCTGTGCATACCCAGCTCAACAAGCTGGTCAATGAGTTCCTGATCTTTTTTCTTGACCTCCTGGTCATTTATCTTTCCTTCAATCATTGCCTTTGAAACAGAATCCTCCAGTTTCTCAGCAATAACATAGAATCTGTTATGTTTATTTGGTGACTTTCCTTCAACAGGATGTGGTGTGTTATCCCTTATACCTTCCTTGTAGATTACAATAGGCGGGGATATATCAACATCAATCTCCTCTTCCTTTAGCTTGTTCTCAACCTTTGCATTAATATGAAGCTCACCTAGGCCAGAAACAAGATATTCACCTGTATCTTCATTAATCTTGACCCTTAGGGTTGGGTCCTCTCTTGATACCTTCTTGAGGAATCCAATAAGCTTTGCAAGCTGTTTTGGTGATTTAGGTTCAATAGCCCTTGTAACAACAGGCTCGAACATGTGCTGTATTGCCTCAAAACCCTCAATTGGCATATCAGTGTTTGAAACAGTTTCACCAGAACTAGCATCTCTGAGACCAACAATACCAACTATATTTCCAGCTACAACCTCTTCCATGTTGACCCTTGTCTGTCCCTTATAGATAGAAACCTGCTGAACCTTCTCGGTTTTCTGTGCACCAATTAAGAGCAATTCCTCTCCTTTCTTAATCTTTCCAGAGAATATTCTTACTGTAG
>JBDRNB010000113.1:0-5862 GCA_043811635.1 Candidatus Aenigmatarchaeota archaeon | reverse complement strand
GTCTGTATCGTACTCCCTCACTGTTACATTCCACACTCCAATCGCATCTGAGCTGGACAGACTGAAATTTATTGAAAATGTTTCATCAGATCCATTTACGTCACCATCTACCGCATTATCATTCATTTCAAGAGTCTGATCATCTCCTGTTCCTAGTGTACCCATATCTATTGTGGTATTAACATATATCACTATATCATTAACGTCATAGCTCGCATTCGCATTGCTCGTGACAAGAACAACTTCTCCCCTGTTGTAGATTGTATAGTCTGTCTCTGGCTCTACTGTCAATGCCCATTCCTCTGGTGTGTATTCTATTATTATAACAGGGTCCAGAAGCCTGAGCTTCAGTGGCTCCATATCATTTTGTATCGAATCTGTGGAATTGAAGATCATCACAGCCAGCTCATAAATGGATTCATTAGCTGGGATGGTTGTGGAGTTCAGGTTTATTCCAACCCTACTTAAAACCGAGCTATTTAGGGCTGAATATTCAGTGATTGTGCTATTCATGTGTATGACTCCAACAGAGCTTCCAAAGGCTGCAAATGCCATTGACCATGATCCTGGTTGTGTGTGATTATAGAATATGAAATCATCACTATAACTAGCGCCATAAGCCCTGGCAGCATCAAATGCAAGGGCGCCTGTTCCTGTAGAGTTTCGTTTTATGTCTGAATTGTTGATATTCGTGATATTCTGCTCTATCTTTATCCAGGAGCTGTTTGCATAGAATGTATATATCTTTTCAATCTTTGTTAGATTTGTTGTCATGTCAGCATTACCTATTACAAACTCGTATCCTTCTTGCTTGATCTTTATCCTTATGCTATCATTGTAAAGCACTGTGATGTTGTTTCTCAGATCGAATGTGAGATTCTCTGATCCGTTATGTAATTCTATATATTCTGCGGTTCTTACACCGGTTCCAAGACTAAATAATGTTATCTCTGTTGTACCTCTGGCTTTGTACAAACCTGATGTGTTATCTCCTCTCGCAGAATCCACATACCACTCAAATCTCGAGTTGTTCACATTGAACTCATCCCCGGTTTGTGAATATATTAGTGAGCTCTGGTAGTTGGTTGTAGGCTTTGGGCCTGTTTCGTTGCTATCGAAATATAGGAAGAATGTTCTGATTGAATTTGAATTGGAACTTCCGTTCATAATGAAGCTCAACACACCTCTTGCGTTGCCAGATGCACTATAGTCAAGATCTTGATCAAACTGGCTGTTTATTTCGTACATGATGTTGCCATCTGAATCATATTCCAAGAGCCTGATAGAGTTGTTGTCAAATATATTTGTGTCATTAACCTGCTGTAACAGACTTGTGAAGTTTACTACGTGTTCAACAGGCCAGTTTGTTCTGCTATACTGTGATGTGTTTATTTCAATCTGAACCCTGTAGTTCCAGCTGGCATTATACCACTCTGCTGGTGTTGGTGATTTGGAATTAAAGATAAGCGTAAAGAAAACCAATATGCCTATCAATAATACCAGTTTCTTATTCATACTCATTCCATGCTTTCAAGGAGCATCTTCTTTGACTCCTCATAAGCCTCCTTGCTGATAAGTCCTTTGTCTAATGTGTCTTTCAGTTCGTCTATAAGTGTTTGCGTAGCAGAATCCACATTTTCTGTTTTGGCTGGTTTGGGTTTTGCTTCCTTTTTTGTTTCAGTTTTCTTAGGTTCAACAGTTACAGTTGGTTTTTTCTTTTCAGGTATTGTATCTGCCCTTTCCTCGGTTGTTTTTTCTGCAGGCTTCTCTTCCTTTGGTTCATCTTCAGGTTCATCTAAAACAGGCATTCCTGTAACAGATTTTGTTTTCTCTATTACTGCTTTTTTTGTCTTAATCTCTTTCTGTTCCTGCGTCTTTGGCTCTTTCTTCTCTTCGGTTGCTTCTGCTGGTTTGATTTCCTTCTTTTCAGTTTTGGCTTCGGTGGTTAGTTTTCCTGATTTAGCTATTTCTTGCGTTCGTGTCCATTCTCTCTTAAGCTTCTTTTCTATGTCCTTCAGGGCCTTTTCGTTCTTTTCTTTGGCGCTTATGTAATCTTGTTTTGTTATTCTCTCATCTCTGTATGAATCCTCCAGGGAAAGAAGCACTCCCTCTATACTCTCCTTCTTCTTTTGAAGCTGTTTTATTGATTCTGGCATCTTGAGATTTACTATGGGAATGATGACGTCTATCATCTTGTTCACATCCCCGATCTTGTTTCCGAGAGAATATATATCATTCTTCAGAGCGTCTATATCCTTCTTTTCTACAAACCCTTCCATTTTAATTGATATTCCATCAACTGTCTTCATCATCTCTTTTGACAGCTCGTCAAGGGAATCCTGTCTGTTTTTATACATCATAAACAGCTCAAGCTTCTTGTTTAGGTCTATGAATATCTTTTGAACCTTATCAGAAAGCCTGTTAGTTAGGGTTGATATGTTATTCATCTCCCTCATTTTGTTCATAACATCCTTGTTGACACTGGCTATATTCTCAAGGTTACCTATGCTCCTGAGAGTGGACTGAACATCTCCCATATTCTTTGTCATTATTTCCTGCTTGGTTTCTAGTTTGTCAGCTTTTACAAGCAGCTCCGTCAATGTTTTGTCTCTTTTGGCGAACTGCTTTTCTATCTTCCTTGGATCTACTTCAGCCATTTCCTCTTCCAATCTTTCTACACGAATTGCCTGATCCTTTTTCCTCTCTTCCTTTCCAAAAATAAGAGCCCTGATCTCCCCTAGGCTCTCTGTAATCCTTTGTATTTTTTCGTCAGTGGATTTCTCTGATTCCTTCATTGCTTCTACAATCGTATTTACCCTCTCTAATCCTGATTTTATTTTCATGTCAATCAGTTCCATGTTAACAGCAGGGGCTGCTTGAACTTGTACTGTGGCCTGGGGTGTTCCTGGGGTGGCTGGTGGCGTTCCAGATTGAGGTGTTCCTGGGGTGGATGGTGACTCAGATGGCGTATCTTGAGTTTTTTTCTCGAGTTCTTTGGGAGGTTTGTCTGCAATATCTCTCATTCCCATATCTATCAGAAATGCCATTATCTCCTCTAGTTTCTTCGTGTTCTTTTCCTTGGTCTCTTTGTAAGCATTGTCTGATATCTCCGATTTTCTATACTGTTCTTCCAAAGATGCCAAAATCAATTGGATATCATCCTTGGCCTGTGTTATTTGTTTAACACTCATTTGAGTCATGTCAAATGATTTCTTCTTTTCTTTCGCCATACTAACCACCTAATTTCTTAATCCTCTCACTCACAGAGTCCACGTAGGTCTCCGCCATCTTGAATAATCCCTGCTTCATCTTGTCCTTAGCCATGTTGAGCTCTAACTCAACATCATATGTATCTATTCCTCTTCCTTTCAGAGTCTCTATCTTCTTGTCTATATCTATTATTGAATTCTCTACCTTAACATAGGCCTGGATCTCCTCTTCAGTCAAACGTCTTGTGTTGTGAAGAAGTGGCCTGAATGCAATAAACCATGGCTTACCATCATTGTATTCAGGGTTTTGCACAATTCCTGTTCCTGTTGTCAGCTTTACAAGCTTGGATGCATAATCCGCACCATACTTGGTTTTGACCCTGTTTATGTCACCACCATACTTTGTTCTCAGCTGTACCTCTGTGCTGATGTTTGCCCTGATTGCACCCTTGAAATCTGAAAGTACTTGCGATATCAAGAATAATCCAATTCCCCACTTTCGGAACTCTCTTGCCCCTCTTTCAAGTGCTACATAACCTCCCTTACCACCGTACTTTGGAAGCAGTCTGTGGACCTCATCGTAAATTACTAACACCTTCAATTCTGGGGATTCTGGCCACTGTCCTGCGAATATTGTTTCTACTGTTCTTCTGACAAACCTGTCTATTTGTGGTGGTGTCAAGGATGTCATGATGCATGCTGTTATTTCGCCAGGCTTCATGTGATCCCTTATGTCAATTATGGTGTCTGGATCATCGATTATTATGATGTTTGTCTTGAAGGAACGTGCGTCTGTTGGTTTCAGGTTGAACTTTGGATACAGGCTAAGCATATGTGGATCCTTGCATGCCTCTATGAAACCTGTCCACTGCGCAGTTGGATCGAATACTATGACAGGTAGATTCCTCTTGAGCAATTCCTCTACCACAACCATAGCACTGACGCTCTTTCCTGATCCTGTCCCACCTGCGGCTATGGAATGTGTCATAAGAGAGTGCATGTCTTCATATGCTGGTTTGTCTGTCTCAGCTATCTTACCTACTAGAAGTGCGTTTGGACCGGGTTGTGGAAGCTTCTTCATGTCTACAGGGAATATGTACCTGGCCTTCTTCACTCTGGATAATCTGCGCTTCTTGTAAACACGCAATCCACCATATGCCACAGGAACCATGAATATGACAAGGTATGCCAATGGGTTTAGGAGCAGGCCTTGTAGTATCAACAAAGGTAATGGTAATGAACTTACATCAAATGCATCTGCTGCAGAGGCGGATTTGCTGTCATCATAATAACTGACATTGACCTCTAATATGTATCTGTCATATACCGTATCATTTGGTATGAGCAGTCCTCTAGTGTACGATAATGTGTCCTTAACTGCAACTGTCTCTCTCTCCTCTTTAAGAACCTCTCCTGTTGCAAGGTTCCTGATCATGTAATTGACTATTATGTCCTCTATTGTGGCTGTCTCTCCCATATTTTTCAGAGTCAACCTGACAAGCAGTTCTTGTCCAGGTCCTATTACCTTGGTCAGTGTTTCTAAGAAGACGTCAAGCAATGGCTCTTCTGGTATCTCTATCTTCACTGTTATAGGGGTCACATATCGTTTACCTTCTATTGTTGTAACAATATCACCTATGTATATTCCTGGAATCGCAGACCCCAGTGCGAAAACATCTACCTTTATTACTTCTGTGGTTTTACTTTCCACATCTATTAAGGTTTTATCGAATTTGATGAACTCAACAACATTTCCTTCCAATGATAATGTGGCTGTTCTTGCTACATCCTCATTATTGACTATCTCTAGTGAATGAATCTCCCTTTCTCCTGGAGCGAGGATTACAAAAAGGAGTGTTGATCTTATTTCAATTGGAACCGCTGCTCCCTCGCCTCCTTCTCCTCCTTCCAGTGTTTCCTTTACTTCAACGGCTGCTCCAGCTGCTGCTCCAGAGCCTGCCCCTGCGCCGGTGCCTCCTGTGTCTGTTACTGGAACTTGTGGTACAGGTGGTGTTTCAGGCTGTTTACAATCTTGCGGGCAGTTTGCCTCGGTTTCTCCGTATGTTTCTTCACAAACACCATTTGCGCAGACGTATTCTGCCAGTGCATGAGCCACCGAGAAGTTTGAAACATTGGTCTCGATTGTTCTTGTTGTTGTATTTAATACACTGCCATTGATTCTTGTCCAATTGTTGTTGCAGCCAACCATGTTTGTATAATTGATGCAGTAGTATATTCCTAGATTATTGGCGTTTATTCCCTCATCATCATATTCAGTGTAGTCGAATGATACATTGCCATCTGCATAAGAAAGTGTTGTATTTACATACAGTCCAGTCAAAGATCCTAATCCTATATTAGATCTTGGTATTTTTCCGAACTCTACTGGATTGAAGACTGTATTTAATAGTGGGACTGAAGTAAGTAATATGCTGCTATTAAGCCCCTCGGTTCTCAGATGATAAGTCGTGGCTTCTAATGTTTCATTGTATATACACCTGTAGTTGAATTTGATCTTATAACTGCTATGGTATTACTCGTTGATGAGTTCAGAATATTGAATCTCAAGTCTATTATTGGCTTTCTGAAACTTTCTTTGTCTGTTGCGTTGCCGTGGAATAATATTGTATTATACACAAAGAATGTCTTGTTT
>JBDRNB010000112.1:0-10371 GCA_043811635.1 Candidatus Aenigmatarchaeota archaeon | reverse complement strand
AGCATCGAAGTCGTGCAGGTGAACTTGGAGTAACAGGCTCACCAACTTTGGTAATTAATGGAGTCAGAGCAAACGTTGCTAGAAACGCTGAATCATTCAAGACTGCAGTGTGTGGCGCATTTAATGACGCCCCAGGCGACTGTTCTACTGAATTAAGTTCTGATGCAGCAGCAGCCCAGGGGAATTGTTAATTCTACACACACAATTCTTATTTTAATTAAAAATAGTTTTAACAAACAAGTACTGTCTATTTATTTAGTCTATTGCCTCTATTCTAGAGGAATTTTATGTCTAACAGAAATCCATGGATGTATACAACTATTATTTTGGCAGTGATTGCTATAGGACTAACAGCATCAAACATACAGGCAACAGGTTACATACTAAGCAATATGGATGGTATGGAAGCAGGTAATAATGTGAAGGTAGCAAACCCAACACCAACACAGCCACAGCCTGCACCCACACAACCAACTGCACCATCAGTTGTCGGCGATCTAACTGATAACGATCCAATGAAAGGTGATGCAAATGCACCAATAACAATAGTTGAATTCAGTGACTTCCAGTGTCCTTTCTGTTCAAGGTTCTACACAGACGCATACCCTCGAATAATTCAGGAATATGTAGATACAGGAAAGGCAAAGATAGTATACAGAGACTTCCCACTTACTAGCCTACATCCACAGGCACAGCCTGCAGCAGAGGCATCTGAGTGCGCAAACGAGCAAGGAATGTTCTGGGAATTCCACGACAAGATATTCGAGAACCAGGGATCTATGAGCCCTGAAGCATACAAGCAGTGGGCAGCAGATATTGGCCTGAACACAGAACAGTTTAATTCCTGTTTTGACTCAGGGAAGTACAGGTCTGAGGTTCAGAAGGATCTTGCAGACGGACAAGCAGCTGGAGTAAGCGGGACACCAACATTCTTCATAAACGGACAAAAACTTGTTGGTGCACAGCCATTTGAGGCATTCAAGGCAGTTATTGATAACAGCTTATAAGCCTCCTTTTCTTTCTTTTTCAAAATTAGAATCCCAAGGACTCAACAGGCAATATATTCAAAGAATTTATGTAGTTCACCCTTTCTGTAAGAAGTCTTTCTGCCTCTTTTCTTGATACAAACTTCAATATGGAGAATTGTTCCTTAACCTTCTTCTTCAGATCATTCGCTATCTGGAATGCTATGCCAAATTCCCTGCCAAAATTTAGTATGTTCTTGTTATCCAGCTTGAAAACAAGCATAGGTATACTTGCAGACAGATAGAAAAGAGAACCTGTCTTCTTTTTTATATATTCAATGTATGTATCCACGTCATTGATGCCATTTACCTCCATTATCTGACCCTCTATTATCTGCCTTATAGCCTTTACAAATGTTTGGTTTACACGTTTGGGGTAATATTCAGCAATCAATTCAGATGACAGTGTAGCGAAGTAGTCTCCATATAATACAGCTTCCTTCAAGCTGAATTTTTTGTGGAATGCAGCCTTTCCCCGTCTCGTTTCGTCATTATCTATTATATCATCATGCATGAGGGATGCACAGTGGAGAATCTCAATAGCTGCAGCAGCCTTTGACATACTTCCGAAGTCCTTTCCAAACCTCTCGCAGATCTTCTGTATCATCAAAGGCCTTATCCGCCTTCCAGAATCATGGCTGTACATGAACTTGTCGTAATAATCGTCATTTAATCTTGCTCTTAAAAACTGATTCACTTCATTATCCATTCTACCATTTATTAATTACTTCGAGCAAGTATATAAGTCGTTCAGGACATGAAAAGATATTAATATAGAAGAAAAACATAAAATTCTCTAATAGGAGTAATATGTCAATTTGCATAGCCGGCTTGGTTATATTTGCTATACTTGGGATCTTCTCAAGCAAGTACAGAAAATGGGCAAAGGACGCATTCGGATGCGTATCCAGAAGGCTCACGTTCAGGCCTTGTCAGGCAGACCTAAATCAGCGCATAAAGGCCAAGCTGATGACCAAGTTCATGAGAAAGAGCCCATTCATGGCCAGACTGGTGAAGAATCATTTCGAAGCTATCTCCTGGATTTTTACGATCCTTTTATTCGTATCCCTGATAATAACATTGAATACTGCATATAACCTTGCTGCCTATGGCACGTGCGATCCAAGTTCAGATGTGTGCTTACTGGTACCTTCTGGCGATGCTGTAAGCTGTGGCGCTCCCGAGTGTGCAGATGGATGTCAATGTCTAGACGGTACCACTTGTGTAAGCGATCTTAATCCAGATGGCTGCGACGGCACGTGTGGACTCACATAGCTATTCTAGTTTCTTGAATCCATCATTCATATGGATTGAAAAAAGCATCAGACCTATGCTTATCACCATAAAAACAGGCCCAAATACAGCTAGTATAGAGGACACGCCAATTGGAAGCAGAAGAGCTGCAAATCCAAGACACGCTGGACATACTCCAACAAGGAAGGCGAAGCCAGACCCTATCACACCACCTATTGCATTCTTCTTCACCTTACATACCTTAGGTCCTCTGAATTTGTATATCTGGAATGAGACGAATGCGCCAAAGATAACTACAAACACAAGGAAGAATGCATAATGCAGGGGCGGGATTATCTGGTACCAGAGATCTGTATGCAATCCCAGGGTCTGCACGTATGGGAGCAGGTAATACATGATCACAGCTGCAACTACAGCTATGCCAAAATATGTCTTCTGTTTCAGAGCGTGGATTAGTTGCATAAAATCTATATGAGCTGTTGGTTATGTTTTATATATATTTAGATTTAACATCTAAAATAAGCTTTTATTTGCCTGTCATCTTTTTAGTCTTTCTTATTACTTCTCCAGCCCTTTTCAAGCCTTCCCTTGCAGCCTTCTCCTCTTCCTTCACATAACCCTTCTCAGAGCCTTTTATTGGGATTGTGAAATGGAATTCACTTCCCTTTCCAAGTTCACTCTTCACCCAGATCTTACCACTCATGAGCGTGACAAATTCCTTGCATAAGGAAAGGCCAAGGCCTGTGCCGCCAGCTCTTCTAGTATAAGATGAGTCAACTTGATAAAACCTGTCAAATATCTTCTCTTGGTTCTCCTTGGCTATCCCAAGACCAGTGTCCTTCACAACAAAATGTATGTAATCAGAGTCTGTGAATACCTTTACAGTTATTGAACCCTTAGGCGTGTATTTGACTGCGTTGTTTATGATATTTAATAGTATTTGAGTCAACCTCTCCTTGTCTGCACTGACTTTTGGCATTCCAGGCTCAATCACATATTTGGAATCCAATCCTCTTTGAGATATTGGTACATTCATTTCTCTTTGCACGTCTTCCATCAGGTCATTCAAGTCAATCATAGTATAGCTAAGCTTCACTGTTCCCAGATCTATTCTAGAAAGGTCAAGTATGTCATCCACCAGATGCGCAAGCCTCTTGCTTTCATGATCCATTATCCTTAGATACTTGTTTCTTTTTACGAAATTGCTGGTGATCTCCTTGTTCTGAAGAAGCTGGGAGAATCCATGAATTGAGGTCAAAGGGGTTTTGAGTTCATGAGCAGCTATTGAGATGAACTCATTCTTCTTGATATCTGTATCCTTCAGTTTTTTCAGGCTTTTCTGGAGCTCCTTATGCGTTTTCATTAATTCTACGTTTGTTTCATCCATGTCTTCCATCATATTAAACATTGCAGCTTTCGTATCAGTCAAATCCTTGAGGTTATTGGAAAGCTCCCTCTGTTTTTCAATGTTTTTTGTCCTTTGATCAATAAGATCATTATAGATTGTATTGATTTCATTATCCAATTCCAACTCCAGCGTTATGTCAGATACAAAAACTATGCTTCCCTCTACATTTTCATGCTCGTCCTTTATTGGAAGTGAAACTGTCTTGACAGATTTATTCTTTAGATGAATGATGTTCGCCACTAAGTTTGATTTGGCAATGAATTTTCTCTTTTCCAAATCCGGAAGTAGCCTATAAACAGAGGGAGAAGCATTTAGTATTTTTCCTTTTTTGTCTATATGAATAATTCCTGATCCTATTTCTTTAATTCCCCTGTTTTGCCCTAGTGTTTTTTCGAGCATTGGTTCTATATATGTTGTGATAGCAGTCTTCATTTGAAACGGTGTTACATCTGATGGGGTAGCTCCAATGTTTTTTAGCGCATTATTTAACATTGTCTCTGCAAACAAAGGAACTTCGACAGCCAGCCTCCCTAGGACACTATCGTATATCTTTTTGTTCATATACTTCTGAACAGTTTCGGATTTGATTTTTTATACTCTGCAACAAATTTGTCAACCCTTTCTGGATGCGCCATTATAAATCTGCAGTACTTATCTCCACGTGCTCTGCATAATATTTCCTTTGAAATCAATGTGACACCAAAACTCTCTTCACACCATCCAGACGAATAACCTGCGTTCATATGACACACTGGTCTTTTACTTTTTTTCTTACTCTCAATCCACGAATCTGCTTCAAATGACTGCGGATGGTCATAAATCAGGTAATAGTTCTCATCAGGGCTTGGTTTGGATTCAGAGAATATATCCACAAAAGCCCAGCCAGTGTAAGCAAAGTGTATTGGTCCTGATGAAAGCTTGGCTATGGGATCTGTGACATTCATGGCCTTGTGGAAATTACCCGCATCCGATTTGCCTATAGAATGTGCCATATCAAACAAAAACTTAGCTGCTGCATCATATGCATCGTCTTCGTTCAATCCAGGATATTTATTCTTTATAAATTCCAAAAACTCAACAGACATAGAAATTGCTCTGATTAGTATGTATCTCTGTCCCCCTATATTGATCATTCCCTTACTTGGAATTCTTTTTTCATCTTTGAAATACTCCTTTACATACTCTTCTGCTTTTTCAAACAGCGGCTCCATCTCTTTTGGTGTTTTCACACTCTTTAATACCATTCTCTCACCTCCAAATTATCATGACTCTCCCTTCAATCTCTTTTCCAGTTCTCTTATCTTCTTCTTCAATTCAATCATCCTGAGCTCCCTGCCTATTGATATCTTGTTGAATCTCTCAAGATCATCAACCTTGGACTCCAGCTCTTTTTTTGATACTTCCAGCTGTTTTGTCCTCTCAACAACCTGCTTCTCTAGATTTTTGCTGTACTCGTCAATCTCTTTTCTCGATGTCTTTAGATCAACTGTCATCTGACTGAATGCGGAAGCAAGTTCCCCTATTTCATCCCTTGACCTGATTTCTATCTTCGTATCCAAATTACCTTTGCCAATTTCAATGACACTTTTTTTCAATTTTGTTATGGGTCTTGAGATGGTGGCAGATATAAAAATCCCGCTAAAAATTGCAACTATTAACACAATTAACGTGATAAATACCATATTGTTTCTAATATTTACCATGGGACCAAAGACATCCTCTGTACTATGTTTTATTATTAAAATCCAACCTAAACCTTCATAATCTCTGTAACCCTTTGAATTGACATGGACAAACAGCAATTCTTCCCCATGCTCATATCCTATATAATATATTTCATGCCCCTTTACGGATGCATCTTCTTCAAAAAACCTTGATAACAGTTGATCGTCAATCTCTTCAAGGACTTCATGCCCCTCTGTTGCATAGATTATCTTTCCATCTCTTGTTATTAATTCAATCTGCATTGTTTCATGGTTTTTGTGGATGCCAGATGGCTTGAACATATCTATAATGTCTATTATTTCTTCAATATTTAGGACAATCTTTGCTACACCAATAAAATTCCCATTTCCATCATCAATTCTCATTCCAATATCAGTAGAAAAAACATCTGAGCTTTCATCATATTCAACATCCCTCATATAAAAACCGTCCCTTTTTGCAATCTGCCACCATTCCTCATCTGCCTGGTAATAATCAGAGGTTTTTCCTGTCTGGGCAACATTAGCTCCATACTTATTTGTCACAAAGATTTCTCCATAAAGTTTGTATCCATATGTCTCTTCATAGAACTCTATTTTCTCTTTCAATTCATTTGATAATTCATTGTCAAGTATTTCTTGCATGAATGATGTTATCTCTTCTTTTGGTTTAGAGGTCCAATCACTGTCCATTTCATCGATGTAGAATTGAATATCACCCAATTTCTCAAATTCTTGATTCGATTTCATGACGATATCCTGTGTATCCAGGTCCTTAGAAATCGCTCGGGACTCTATGATTCTATTATAGATATTCCTATCTATTTTATCCAATACATTAACAGCCAAGTCTTCGGTGTTTCCTTCAATAGAAGTTTGCAGCGTCTCTTGAATTGTGATGATAGATACATACGCTATAACACCAACTAGAACAGTAACTAGCAAGAATCCAGTGACCAGTTTTTTTTTAATACTAAAAGACATACAAACCTACTTTCCTCCCTTCTCCACTAGTTTGGCTTCCAATTCTCTTACTCTCTTCTTCAGTTCTGTCATCTTGAGCTCCCTGCCTACAGTCATCTTGCTGAACCTTTCAAGGTCATCAACCTTGAATTCCAATTCTCTCTTGGAATTATTGAGATGCTCTTCTGCTCTCAAACGGGTAAACACACTGCCGATTTGTGCAGCAATGGTCTCAAGTATAGCGCGAGAGAAAGCGGAAACCTCATTCAAGGTATGAGAAGATATGTTTAGAGAGCCAATAACTTCATCTTCATGACATATTGGTATAACAGCAATAGCACGAAGATCCTCTTTCCTTTCAGCTTCGCTAAGCTGTACGCCCAATTTTTCATGCTGAGTATATATAGGCTTGCGTTTCTTGATTAATTTTACATTCAATGATTCTGAACCAAAGTGTGATACATTCCTGACGAAATCCTTTGACAACCCTTTGCTGGATATCAGGTCCAAGTCTCCTGTAGATTCATCAAAAAGATAAACTCCGCCACAATCCATTTCAGATGCGTTAAGTGAATGTTCAAGGCACGTGATCATTGCCCTGCGAACTTCATGAACACTGTTAAGTGATATTGCTAGATCCCGTTCGATGCGAATGAGATTTTCTGATTTTCTGCGTTCTGTAATATTCCTTATTGTGCATACCATACCCTCTGTTTTTCCATTCTTTTTAATCAACTTAACACCTATTTCCACGGGAACTGTGTGGCCTTTCCTATGTTTGACTTCTAGTTCCAGGTTGTCTATGACATTACCCTTTACTATATCATTGAATATTTTGATGATCTTTGGTATTGTCTTCAAATCAAAAAAATCAAGTTTCATGAAATTTTTACCTATCATCTCTTCAGGCTTATATCCAATTACCTCTTCTGATTTCTTGTTTACATCCAATACTACACCATTCTTGTCCACGTAAACAATCTCATCACTGACATTCTCAAAAATCATCCTAAACTTTTCTTCATTCTCTCGCAGATCATTTTCCATCTTCTTGCGTTCAGTTATATCTCTTGCTACAACAATGAATCCTTCAATCTTATTACTCATTCTTAAGAAGGATATGTTGGCGTTAAACCATTTCCTTTGAGAATTCATATCAAGGTAATATTCTATTGTCTGAGCTTTGCCAGTCTTTTTCAGTTGCTGCAAGGCGCTTCGCACCAGCTTAACAAGATACTCTGGCAATACATCCCTAAAATGCCGGTTGAGAAACTTGTTTGGTGGAACAAATAAGATGGATTTCTCTGATTGATAGTAGTTTCTGAATATGCCATTTTTGTCCAGAACAAAAACAATATCATCCATGGATACTAGTACATCTCTTAACACTTCTTCATCAAATCTCAATTTCCTTTCAAACTTCCCTCTCAAGTCTTTTCCAGCCATATGCTACTCAATCTCTACCATCTTGTCGACGAACATGCTCAAATCCTTGATGATCTCACTGTCCATGTCGTCCTTGAGGCAGGTCAGAACAGCCTTCACATTAGATGATCTGAGCTTGGAAATGATAGAATGAGAGAACTTTATCACAGTTGATGTCTGTTCATATACAAGCAACGTGGAGAGAGAATCGAAGAGCATCTGCTTCACATTCTCTTTGTCTATTACCTTGTTTATCTCTATGTTCATCTCAGTAAGCGCCCTTGGCGAGGAGATAAAGATGACCTTGGACTTGCTTTCAATCTTCTTGAAGCTTCCTGTAGCAGAATCTATGAATATTATTCTTTCAGTTTTTATACCTCTTTTCTCAAATGATGCGAGGAGTGTTGCGTATGGCCTGTTTGTGGTTGTGTAGCATATCTTATTGAACGCCCTTGTTGATGCCTCAACTATGTTATTAATTCTGTCTGCATAGTTCTGGTTTGGTATGAGTAAAATTAAAATATCGTTATCCTTCATCTCTTTTTCTATATCAGCAACATCTCTCATTAATTATATATATTTATTAAAATGATTTATAACCATTCATAACTAGTTTAAACAAATCAGTCTTTTGTTTTAATTTTATCTCTGTGACTAAGAACTATTATATCCTTTCTTATCTTTCCCAGCCTCTTCTGGTGCTTACCCAATACAAGATCATACTCATTCTTAGGCATCTTATTCTCTTCAAAATAACGTTTTTGCACCCCTTTTATCACAGTCTCAATGGACTTCTCTTCCCTCTTCAGTGACTCTATTTTGTTTCTTCTTCTAGAGGACTCTACACCCTTGTGTACACCCATGACTACTAAAACAAAAGCAACAACGGAGATAAGCAAGTACAACCAGTTTTGCTGAATCAGTGTGAAAAGATTAGATTGCCTAGAGCTTTCTACACTTCGTCCAATAGACATCCTTATATTCACCTCGCCGAGCTTATTCACAGCCTGGTTCAGGAGATCCTCTGCTTCCTCATATCTTCCTGCATCAAATGATTCCAATCCTTGATTAAATATTACATGTGCTTCAGAAACATCAATTCCCTTGGAATCTAGTTCATATATTTGCATCTCCACGTCATCAATAAGAGAATCAACCCTCAGAGCTGATTGCTTGATTACATTCACATATTTTGCAACAGATTCAGCTCCTAAGTAATTGCCGCGTGAAAATAGAAGCTTAGATTCATTCAATGTGTCATTTACTCTTTGTGTCCCGAAACCAAGCTTCTGCATCTCTTGTATACCAAGTTCAGCCTGATTGATTGCAGCCAAAGCCGCTTCTTCTGTTTGTGCAGAAACGACTGGCATAATTAAGATCCCTGAAAGAAGTATAAGAAGTAGTAGGTACGCTTTGGATGGATTTCTCTTTTCCATGTTCTTTTCAATCTCCGCAAGCTCACTCCTCAGTTCATTCATTCTTTCTTCATATTCTGTTTTATTTACCTTGCCCAGTTCAAAGTATTTTCTCTGATTCTCTGCCATCAGTTCTGTTATATGTTTCTTCTCTCTTTCCATATTTTTCATATACCTGCCTGGTCTGAAGGTTTTGATCTGATTTGATATGAGCCTTGCCCTTTCTTTCTCTATTCCAGCCAATCTTGATTCATAATCAAATATGTTTTGGTCATATTCCCCCTTTCCCATTTCCCTCTTTTCAAAATGTTTCATCTGCAAATCTTTCATGAGATTTCTGATTACATTTTCTTCTTTTCCTAAGAAAGTAATCCTCTTTCTTGTGACAACCCATTTAATTCTCCTGCGTCCAAAAAAACTAGTTGCTATTGCAAGCACCACGATACCCAAAATAATTCCTGAATAGTTCTGCAAGAATTTAGCTGTGATAAGCTGTCCGCTTATTTCGATAGACGAAGCCAGGATTGCATTATTTATCCGTTCTTCTGCTCTCTCATAATCACCTCTCTCAAATGCTAGAGCAGCAAGACTGTACATCTTTTCTGTTTCAATATGACCTATTTCATGTATAGAAGCCTCGTCCATATCCCTTTTAACCCTTTCAAGTAAGGAGAAGACTTCAAAAGCCTTGTTTCGTATGTCAATTATCTCCTTTGAAAGAACGTTAGTTGTATCAAAGTCAAGACCATCCAGGGATATTCTTGCTTTTTCAAGTAGATCTGAAACATAGCACGTGTTGAGCTTGGAATCAATCATCTCCTGAACATTTTTTTCTGCAGATGCAAACAAGTTGCGTGTCTCCTGCTCAGTAGCACTGTGCACGATCAAGACAAGATTGGTTGGGGCAGTCATGTGTGTTATGTTTGATGTTGTGTTTACTTCATGCGCATCTCCATTTACAGATAATTTGAGGGTGTAATTTCCGTATGCTGTGTAATTAGGCACAGTCAGCCAGACTTCAAATTCCTTCTTTTGGTTGTATGTCAAGTCATCAATCTCCTCTGGATCTATTTTTGTGAATGATTGTGAATGCCCATCTATCGAGAGTGTTATATCATCTATCACAGTATTCTTACCTTTGTTTCGTACGGATACAGTGAAGTTTGCAACATCACCCC
>JBDRNB010000111.1:0-3075 GCA_043811635.1 Candidatus Aenigmatarchaeota archaeon | reverse complement strand
GTTTTGTATTTTGGAAGTTGTGACAAGAACTTCTATGCATTGAATTCTAAAACAGGCGAGGTTGTCTGGAGATTTCCAACAAATGGGCCTATAGTAGCAACACCAGTGATTCATGATGATATCATCTACTTCGGCTCATATGACAACTGCATGTATGCATTGGCATTGAACGGTGAACTGAAATGGAGGTTTGACACAGACGGAAAGATATGCTCAAAGGTTTTCAAAAATGATGATACATTATATTTCGGTTGCGAAGACAAGTGTGTTTACGCATTGAATATGAATGGAAAGCTGAAATGGAAATTTTCTACAGGAGGGGAGGTAGAATGTACTCCATATGTGCATAGGGGTCTTGTTATCTTTGGTTCGAGCGATCATAATGTATATGCCCTTGACCTTCAGGGAAGAATGAAATGGAGATATTCCACAATAGGGCAGGTGATAGGTGACGCAGTTGTTCACAAGGATATTGTCTACATGGGCTCAGCTGACAGAAATCTCTATGCACTTGATTATGAGACTGGCAATCTGATATGGAAATTCAACGTAAATGGAAGCATATTTGGAGCAGTGAGAATTCATGAAGATATAATATATGTGGGCTCTTTTGATAACAACCTGTATGCAATTAATCTGGATGGACAGTTGATATGGAGATTCGCAACAAAGGACATGATATCAGCTGTTCCCACAGTCCACGAAGACAGGTTGTATTTTGGCTCATGCGACAACAATTTCTACTGCATCAATCTGAAAGGTGAATTGATTTGGAAGTATGCAACAAAGGGCATAATAGTTATAAGAAATGCACTAATACATGATGATACAGTCTACTTTGGTTCTTGGGACTGCAATCTCTATGCAATTTCCTCTAAAAACGCTGATTTGAAATGGAGGTTCAAAAGCAACATCAGCTACCAGTCTCCTGTACACCTTGATGCAGATAAACAAGTAAATGGATTTCAAGTTGTTTGGCAGATGCCAGAAAATAAAGAGGAGAAGAAGAAAAAGAAGGAAGAAATAGGTGGGGGTTATAATATAGACCTCACATCAGAGTATATGAGTGGTTTTAATAAGGATTACCTCGGACGGGAAAGTGGTCAAGATATATTTGGTAGGAAGAAAAGGCATCACTACGCCTAGCCTCCGAATTCATTTCTCCACTCTTCATACTTAGTTAGTTTTGTGACGTCAGCTGATGGCCTGATCTTAGAGAATGCATGGTTGAAATCTGAGAGTGTAAGAGTCCGGTACTTCAGGGAATATGATTGAAGGTCTCTTGATGTCAGGTCGCCTAGATCTGGGTTCTGCTCGTTTATCATCATCATGACAGCCTCCTGACATAAGGAAGCTATATCTCTGCCTGAGTAGTTTTCCGCCTTTTTGGAAAGCTCTTTGAGATCGAAGTCATGCTGCACTCCTGCAAGGTTCAGATTGAATATGCTTGTCCTTGAGATCTCATCTGGAAGAGGCACATATATTCTCTTCTGGAATCTGCTGATCACAGCCTCGTCCAGATCCCATGGCTTGTTCGTAGCTCCTATTATAATCACGCTGTCTTCCTTCCGCGTGTTGAAGCCGTCTATCTCAGTCAGGAGCTGGCTCAAAACTCTGCGAGTGCTCTCATTCATATCAGTATTCCTGCTGATTGCTATGGAATCAAGCTCATCCACAAACAAGAGCGAAGGCTGCTTCTCGCACGCTTTCTGGAACAAAAGGTTCACAAGCTTGGGTGACTCTCCGAAGTATTTGGAGAGTATGGAGGAGATTTTCACCTCGAAGAATGTAGCTCCAAGCACGTTAGAGGATGCTTTTGCAAGCATTGTCTTGCCTGTACCAGGAGGCCCGTACAAGAGTATTGACTTTGGAGAATGAACAAACTCAGGCTTTTTGTGTATGAATGGAAGTATAATTGCTTCTTTTATCTCGCTCTTTGCCTGTTCCAATCCGCCTATGTCATCCCATGTTGTATCAGGCCTGTTCGTGATTATCAAGGCGTCTATCAAGCTGGTCAGGTCCTCTTGGGTCTCCCTGACTATTTCATCCCTCTTCTGTATATTCTGGCTGTATTTCTCGTATGTGTTTGCAATATCATTCTGAATTTTTGAGTAGCCCGGAGAGAACTCAGCAAGCTTCTTATATATAGTAGCAGCCTTCATGTAATGCACACTTGCAGAAGGATCAAGCTTCTTGTCAAGCTGCCTGGCGAGCTCAAGCTGATGCTGCAACTCCTTTCTTAGGATGTTCTTCCTAAGCTCGCTCATAATTCACACCCTGTAGAAAGAATTATTCCACAACCCTCTTCTTGACTGGCGGTGATTCAGCAATCTCCCTTGCTTTTGTGCCAGCCATCTTCAAGGCTGTTTCTTCATCCACGTTTTCAAGGTCCTCAATAACTGTGAGAAGCTCGTTTGTCTCTGCATCTGCTGGAAGATCATCCTGTGCAAAGTTGTGCTTCAGCTTGTTTTTCACATCTTCCATCTTGCCTTCCTCAATGGCCTTCTTGACTTCAGCATTGAAAAGCGTGTCATTCAGGTGATCCACATCCGAGTTCATTACCTTCTCTAAAAACTCATTCCTGTGGTCAAGCTCCTGGTGTTCACGCATTGCTTCAAGTAAGAGGAGAAGCTGTAACTGTTTGATCAATTCATTTGCTTCCTGTTGTTTTGTGTTGCTCTCCAATCTAAGTGCCTTGATCTTCTGAATGTTCAGGAGCTTCATTGGCTTTGCCTGACCCTTGGACTCCAGCATCAAGCCTTGTATCTTGTCCTGAATGTCAGTTATTTCATCAGAGATCTTCTCTATATTCTTCTCTACGCTAATACGCTCCTTGAGGATGTCATCTTTCTTCAGATGAGAAAACAAATCGCTTCCAAACTTGGAATGTAAATACCCTTTCAGATTCATGCAACCACATGAATAAATTAGCATTTAATTTTATAAGCTTTCAATTACCTCAAAGTAAATTTGATTAATATGTGCAATTTTGTGATAAAAGATACTTTATTAAAAACAAGGTGACAAGGTTAGTTTATGAACAAGATTCTGGTGGGTTCAACAAAACATTTGGAA
>JBDRNB010000110.1:0-2459 GCA_043811635.1 Candidatus Aenigmatarchaeota archaeon | reverse complement strand
AAAATAATTACGGTGTTTTTTCAGAACTTCCTCAGCATCCAAATCAAGTTTCCTCGCTTTGATAATATATGGGAAATAATTTTTTGCATGAACTCCAACAAAAGCATCTAATTCTTCATCAGTCAATTCAATCCCATAACCCCTAAACACATTTAAAGCCGAATCCTGTGCCAATTGTTCTGTGTCTATCATGAGGCCGTCCACATCATACCAGATACGATTCATACCAGTAGAATAGATTTAACTTTTTTATTACTATTCTCAATCAGTTCACTTTTTATTCCCCAAATACAAGTATCTAGATGACGAAAAAATATTTCAAGGATTTGAAGAAGATAAAGGAATCCCTGGAGACTGATGGGACAAAGATGATGTTCTACCACGCGGACGCTGACGGAGTTTGTTCTGGTGTCTTGCTTGCAAGATACTTTGACGGATTTGAATACCAGTCACGAAAAGGTCCGAGCATGGATAACAAGTTTACTAATTATTTGATTGAGAAAAAACCAGATGTCCTGGTTTTTCTTGACATGCCTGTTGACCAGGAATGGAAACAATTGAACAAGCTGATAAGGGAGCTGCCCAAGCTGAAGATAATTGTAATAGATCATCACATATATGAAAAGAACATGAACTCCAGAAATATCATCCACATAAATCCGAAGATACAGGAGGATGTGTACATACCTGTGAGCTATCTCATCTACAAGATGATTGAGCTGTTTGGAATGAATGTGAAAGAGGACATCTGGATCTCTTCAATTGGAATAATAGGCGATTATGGGATTGAGTGTACAGATGTGCTGGATGAGACACGGAAGAAATACCCGAAACTCCTTGGAAAGGACATATTCAAGTCCATGCTTGCAGAGGGAGCTGAGATGATAAATTCTGCTGCAACTATGCGAGGATACAAGGGGCTGGATGAAGTTTTTAAAAGTTTGCTAAAAGCACACAGCTTCGCTGACTTCGGTGAGACAACCAAGTTTAGAAAGTGGAGGGACGATGTGAACAAAGAGGTTGACTCCCTGCTCAAGACTTTCGAGAAGGAGAAAAAGAAAAAAGACTCCAAGCTCGCGGAGATACATCAAGACCTCAAACTCATATTTTACTTGCTGGAGACAGAGATGAGCGTTAGTTCAACTGTGTCCACCCTGTTTACAAAGAAGTATCATGACGAGGTGATCCTGATAATCAGGAAGATTGAAGATGGATACAAGATTTCCTCCAGATGCCAATCTGGCAGAGTGGATGTTGCAGCTCTCATGAGGAAGGCAACAAAGGGAATTGGTGGAGGAGGTGGCCATGCAAAGGCTGCGGGAGCTTTCACAACTGATCTGGGCATATTCAAGTCTCGTGTGGTCCGTGAGTTGAAGAAAAGTATAAATAAGTGAATCGTCTTCTTTTTATAAAATTTATTATTATATTTAATTTCATGCCTGAAGATCTCACTGTTATGGTTGTTGACCCAGGAGCAAGAGGTCATGTCATTTCTGAACGTTATGAAATAAGTCCGCATGTTAAAAGAATCATAGCTGCATCAGCAAATGATTTTGTTGGTTTCAATAGAAGAAAGGAAGTTATTGTTGATGGAAATGGATGTCATACAAACCCTGATGCCATTCTCGCACTTGCAATGAAATACAAACCAGACTTGATAGACGTTGCGCAGGACGATGCTCTGGCCCTGGGAGCAGTAGATTTGTTGAGGGAAAATAAATTCACAGTCTTTGGTCCAACCCAAGCTGCTGCGCAGATAGAATGGGACAAGGCATGGTCAAGGAAATTCCAGAAAAGATATGGAATACCGCATCCTGATTTCAGAATATACACAGATCGTGTTCTTGCAAAAAAATATATTGAACAACTCTTTGATGATGTGCCTAGAAGAAGAGTATGGGTGAAGGCTGCGGGTCTTGCTGCAGGCAAAGGCGCAATAAGCGCAAGAACCATTGCAGAAGCATATTCAGCAATTGACGCCATGGATGGATTCAAAGAAGCAGGAGAAACGTTTTTGTTAGAAAGTGATATTGATCCGAACGGGGAGGAGTACTCCATATATGCATTAAGTGATGGTGTAAACTATTACATTTTCAAATCAGCTCAGGACTATAAAAGGGCGCATGACGGAGATAAAGGGCCAAACACAGGAGGTATGGGAGCTATATCACCTGCAATGGTCACAAGAGGAATAGAGGGAGATATAGAAGAGCAAATGATAAGAAGGGCAATAGAAGGAATGTCTGTTGAGGGAAGACCTTTCAAAGGAGTGCTTTATCTGGGAGGCATGAAGAAATCTGATGGAAGTTCTTCAGTGGTGGAATACAATGCAAGATTTGGAGACCCTGAAACTCAGGTTGTTTTGCCAGGACTCAAGACAGATTATGTTGATGCTGTATCTGCAGTCATAGAAGGCAGATTGGATGGGTTGAAAATAGAGGAAGATGGTAAAACAAGGG
>JBDRNB010000109.1:0-5258 GCA_043811635.1 Candidatus Aenigmatarchaeota archaeon | reverse complement strand
ATGCTATTGTTATATGTGCATTGTTTTGTTTGTGTTTCTCATACATCTTGTTAATATTTACCTCCTTGAGTTCATCACCATTACACATGATAAATGTTTTTTTCATGTGTTTGGACGCCAGTCTCAAGGCTCCCCCGGTTCCAAGTGTCTCTTTTTCATGGCTGTAGGTGATATTCACACCAAAGTTTTTTCCATTGTCAAAATAGTTTTTTATCTGATCTCCAAAGTGGCCTGTTCCTAGAACTATGTTTCTTATCCCATTGGATTTCATTAATTCTATATTATACTCCAATATGGGTTTTCCTTGTATAGGAAGGAGCACCTTAGGGATTTCAGTCGTAAGCGGCTTTAATCTCTTCCCTTCTCCACCACATAGTATGAAAGCAGTTTCAATCATTTTATCCAATCTTAATTACCTTGTTTTCTTTATTTGATTCAATAGCGCTTAGTGCTACTCTCAGTGCATCTAAACCATCCTCTCCTGAGGAAAGGCATTCCTCTCCATGTGCAAAGGAAAGGAAATGTTTTAGTTCTTCTTTAAGAGGCTCTCTTTTCTCTATTTGTATAATCTCCTTTTTTGGTGTTGTTTCCTTCACAAACTTCTCGAAATTTGATTCACCGTTCTCATAGAATGTCTTATATAAAATCAATTCCTGTGTCACATAATTCAATTCAACATAGCCCTTTGTTCCTGTTATCTGCAACCCCCTTATTTTAACAGGTGTTAACCAATTTACCTGAATAAATAGACTCTGACTTCCTTCATACTTGATGAATATGTCAGCATAATCTTCTCGTGAGCTGTTTATTGCTCTTCCAGATACAGAAAACACCTCCTTCGGTGTTTTGCCCAATAGGAAACTGCAAACATCAATATCATGAACAGCTAGATCCAATACAACATTCGCATCTTGCATTCTGGGAGGGAAGAGACCGACTCTCTTGCAGTTTAGTGATGTTATTTCTCCAATCCCGCCTGAATTGATTATTTCTTTTAGTTTTCTGACTGCCGGATTAAACCTCTCTATGTGACCTATCATCAATCTGGTTCCATGCTCCTTGGCTTTATCCACTATCTGATGTGCATCTTCAAGGTTCATTGCAATTGGCTTTTCAATAAGTATTGCCTTAACTTTTTTCATGCATTCCAGTGCTATCTCTTTATGATATGTTGTTGGGACAACAATAGAAACAGCGTCTATGCTTTCCTTTTCCAACATCTCTCTGTAATCATTATAATATCTGCAACCATTTTTTTTTGCCAATTCCTGTCCTGTTTTTTCATCCTTCTCAGCTATAGAGACGAGATTGCATGACTCCATCTCACTATAAACTCTGACATGATGCCTGCCCATGTTGCCTGTTCCTATGACAGCTACATTTATCATCTACATTCCTCACAATATCTACTTTCAGATTTTTTCCCACATTTACATACATTTCCTTTAACAACTGCAGGATTTCCTATCACAAGAGTGTAATCAGGCACATCCTTTGTTACAACAGATCCTGCACCGATCATTGCATACTCTCCTATCACAATTCCTGACATTATGACACTCATTGCTCCTATTGAGGCTCCTTTCTTCACAGTTATATTTCCATGTTCCCATTCATCCGCTTTCATCAATTCTCCTTTATTGTTCACTGCTCTCGGATTTTTATCATTTACCAGCAAAACGCCAGGTCCTATGAAAGCGCCATCCTCTATCTTTGAGCTGTTATAAATATTTGCATAATTTTGTATCTTGACATTACTTCCTATCTCAACACCGAAGTCTATGTATACCCCTTTGCAGATTATACAGTTTTCCCCTATCCTGCATCCTTCGCGTATCTGTGCATGGTGCCATATCTTTGTTCCGTTGCCTATGGAAGATTCTTCTGATACCTCTGCTGAAGGATGGATGTACACATTCATTTTATACTCCTTATCACATCTACTATCTTTCTTATGTCATCTTCTGATAATTTAGGATGAACCGGTATACTTATAACCTCCCTTGCCATCTTTTCACTTACTGGAAGGCTGTCTATGTATCCCAGTTTTTTGTAAACTTCTTGCATATGGATTGGGACAGGGTAATAAATAAGGCTTCCTATTCCATTCTTTGTTAATATCTCAGCAAACTCATTCCTTGTTTTTGGAAAGTTATCAGTTATCCTGAGCGTGTACTGATGGAATATGTGTTTGTTTCCTGTGATTATTTCAGGGGTTATTAGACCCTTTATATCACTCAGTTCATCATTCAGTTTTTTTGCATTTTCTATCCTTTTTTTATTTATCTGATCTAACTTTCGCAGCTGTGCAATGCCTATTGCAGCTGCAATATCAGTCATCCTGTAATTATAGCCAAGCACTTTGTGATAATATCTCTTTTCTTGACCATGGTTTCTCAATATCCTCGCTGTGTCAGCGATCTCTTTGTTGTTGGTTGTTATTATGCCTCCTTCACCTGTTGTCATGTTTTTTGTTGCATAGAAGGAGAAACATCCTGTTCCAAAGGAGCCAGTCCTTTTTCCGTTATACTCAGCCCCATGTGCCTGACAGGAATCCTCTATCACAATCAAATTGTGTTTTTCTGCAATCTCCATGATATGCTTCATGTCACATGACTGTCCATATAAATGCACAGGAAGTATCGCTTTTGTTTTATCTGTTATCTTCTCTTCTATGAGTTCTGGATTTATGTTGAATGTTTTGCTGTCTATATCAGCAAAAACTGGCTTGGCTCCTGTGTAAAGAATTGAATTGGCAGATGCTATGAAGGAAAATGGTGTTGTTATCACCTCTCCATTTTTCAATCCAGCTGATCTGAAAGATAACTCTAAGGCAGTTGTGCCGTTGTTTGTTGCAACTGCATGTTGAACACCTATGTACTCTGCAAAGCTGTCCTCAAACTCCTGAACCTTCTTGCCCTGCACAAGCATGTGGGAATCAAGAACCTGATTGACAGCCTTTTTTTCTTCGTCGTCTATCAAGGGGGATGATATGGATATCATATAACCACGTTATTCTGTAACGAAAATGTTAATATATATGTTTTCCCAGCTGTTTCCCAAACTGGGAATAATACTGGAATTTGTTTATAAAGCTATTTTTCAACTTAAGAATAAGTGATAAAATGAAAATAGCTATAATAGGTACTGGTTATGTTGGGTTGTGTACTGGAGTTGGTTTTGCAAGCAGAGGTCATGAAGTGCTATGCGTAGATATTGACCAGGAAAAGGTTGATAAGGTGAATAATGGAGTGCCTCCCATATACGAACCCGGACTCGAAGAGATGTTGAAGGAACATGCAGGCAATAAGCTAAAGGCGACAACTGACATAAAATCTGCAGTTAAGGACTCCGAGGTTGTTTTTGTATGTGTAGGAACGCCTTCTGATGAGAACAACCGGATGGATCTCAAGTATGTAAAACAGGCTTGCATAGACATTGGAAATGTCTTAAAGGAATGTGATTATCGTGTTATTGTTATTAAATCTACTGTTATTCCAGAATCTGTTGAGAAGATAATTATCCCGCTTTTGGAAGAGTCTTCTGGCAAGAAGGCTGGGAATGATTTTGGTGTTTGCATGAATCCGGAATTCCTGAGAGAGGGATCAGCATTGAAGGATTTCCTTGAGCCAGATAGAACTGTTATTGGAGAATATGACAAGAGGTCTGGTGATGTTTTGGAGCAGGTATATTCGGGGTTTGGTGGACCGACTCTCAGGACAAATATAAAGGTTGCAGAGCTGATAAAATATGCAAACAATGCATTCCTTGCAACAAAGATCTCTTTCAGCAATGAGATGGGGAACATATGCAAGAGGCTTGGCGTGGATGCTTATGACGTCATGAATGGTGTAGGGATGGACCATAGATTCTCTCCTCTTTTCTTTAGTGCAGGAGCAGGATGGGGAGGGTCATGCTTCCCAAAGGATGTGGCAGCTATTGTGGAAAAGGGAAAGGAACTCAGCTATGATCCCAAATTCCTTGAAGAGGTTATAAACATAAACAAGAGGCAGAAGGTCCGGCTTGTAGAACAGCTAGAAAACAAGATTGGTGATTTAAAGAGTAAAAGGGTGGCTGTTCTTGGTTTGAGCTTCAAACCTGACACAGATGATATAAGAGAGGCGTCTTCAATTGACATAATAAAAAAGCTCATTGAGAAAGGAGCTGTTGTATCTGCATATGATCCTAAGGCGATGGAATTGATGCGAAAAGAGTTTCCAGACATCAACTACGCGGGAAACTCGCATGAAGCACTAAGGGATGCAGATGCTTGTCTCATAGTCACAGAGTGGAATGAATTCAAAGCCCTTAAGGACGAAGACTTTAATGTAATGAGGAATAGGATTATACTGGAAGGCAGGAAGGTCTTGAATAAGGATGTGAAGGGATTTGAAGGGATCTGCTGGTGATTAAGTTTAAATAACAGAGGTGGAAAGTATTTTCATGGATGAGGAGATAGTTGGTTTAGTGCCCGCAGCTGGCGGGGGATCACGGATGTTTCCCTTTGCAAGAGCTGTTCCAAAGGAGATGTATCCTATACTGGGAAAATCTGTGATAGAGCACTGTATAGAGAATTTACGTGAAGGTGATATACGAAAGATCTACATGATTGTAGGTCATCAGAAAGGTGCACTCATGGACTATATAGGAGATGGTTCATTCTTTGATGTGAGCACATCTTACATATATCAGATGGAAAGAAGGGGTCTTGGTCATGCTATTCTTCAGGCTGAAAAATGGATCAACACAACATTCGTGACTCTTTTGGGAGATTCATTCATAGAGCCAAAGAGTGAGATAAAGCATCTTGTATCATATCACAAGGAGAAAAAACCAATAGCAACAGTACTTCTTTTTGCTGTTGATGATCCGAAAGGTTACGGTGTAGCTAAATTTAAGAGCCTGGAAGGTTCATCAGGCGAGATTGAAAGATTGTATGAAAAACCTGACGTAGACCAAGCAAAGGAGTATGAAACAAATGGAAAGTATTATGCGCTTTGTGGCGGATATGTATTTGAGCCAAAGATATTCGAATACATAAGAAAAACAAAGCCTGGAGCTAATAATGAGATACAAATAACAGATGCTATGCGGTTAGCTCTTGAAAGTGGTGAAAGGATCTGCGGTATGGTGTTAAATGGCAAGTATATAGACATAGGAAAATGGAACACTGTTTTAAGGGTGGAACATGAAATTATAAAAAATTCTAATATAGAAGATAGTATTAAGGATAGGGAAGATTTGACAGATAAGATAAA
>JBDRNB010000108.1:0-3214 GCA_043811635.1 Candidatus Aenigmatarchaeota archaeon | reverse complement strand
TCCATAGAATTGGTTGAGTTCAGGTGAGAGTATTCCAGCCACAGCCGCGTCATGCAGGACGCGTGTGCTTGAGGCCCAGAATATGAATGGTATGATGGCCAGGAAGAAATGGTTGTCTATCTTCACCTTCATGCGCCTGAGCAGACGGTAAACCAGGAAGACAGCTATTATGAGTATGATGGCATATACTAGTGTGTTGACTGGATTGAACCAGCCATTATTCAGAATCGGCTCCACGAAATAAGAGTGCAAGGTGTCTAAAACCATATATGATAAATACGGTTGTGGAATAAAAGCTTTGGGTTTAAGAAGAAAAAATATACCAAGTAGATCATTTGACAACGTTGAAGTTAAATGGATATCCAGAATTATGCTGGAACTTCATCTCTAACAGTTCTAAGTAATTCTTCTATGTCTCTTGGAGATATATTTTCTTTACCTACACTCTCTTCTACTGGATCTTCAGTAACTGCGTCACTTTCTTGTGAAAATAATGATTGAACTGTGTAGGATCCGTTTGGTCTTATTGGTGGCCCGCTTCTCGCATAAGCTGACTTCATTGCTTCTTCATATGTCTTAGCTGCACCTGGTCTTAGTATGATAGGCTCATCTTCGAGTGTATAACGAAATGAACTCTTATCAGTTGGCAAATTGGAAAAGAAACTCTCTTCTCTTGATGAAACTTCATATTCTTCTGCAATGCGGACCAGATTCTTGTCTTCCTTATCAATGACTGTCAAGAAGACTGCAGGATCATACCTGGTACGTGAGTTTAATTCAGCTACAACCTTTCCATTCCTTTTAATTTCAACTCTATCTGAGTCTTTTACGTTTGGTTTTCCAAACTCAAAACCACTGGTTTCTAACTGATAGCATAATGCAGATGCCTGATTCAAAGGGGCTTTATAGGTGTTACCAATATAATTTATATCAGAATCAAAATCTTCACCGTTTTCACCAGGGCTTAATTCATTAATATAATCACGAAAATTCTTGCTATTCTTGCCTAGATAAGCAGTAATAAAAGCCGAACCCTTATCTGATCTGAAATGAATATTTCCAACTTTTTTTTCTGTTGATTTATCAAAAATATGATAAGAAGCTCCTCTGTCTTCCATTTTCTCTAGACTAAATCCTTTGAAATCAAACAGCTCCATTAGATTATTAATATTCTCTATTCTACATTCGTAATAATTTCCAGATACTTTCATAATTATCACCAATAGTCACTACTTAATAGTGACATTAAGGGTTTATAAAGCTTTCGGCCATCCTGGAGCGGTATGAGGAGAGCTTCCTGTATATGAATGGGGGATTTCTTTATATAGGTCCTTGACCTAAATAATCACACCGTTATAGTAGCTACAATCGGCCCTGTTAAGCTCAAAAAAGCTTTTCTAACTGGAATACAATAGATATTATATAAAGGAAAATCAGATCGTATGCAGGACATGCTAATCAGAAAAAAGGCACTTAAAATACAGGAAAGATTAGGCATGAGAATAGGCATCGCATACGGGACAAGAAAGACGCCTGTCGTGAAGAATGTTCCTGATGTGCTGAGTGTCCTCAAGGACCTTTACAGAATTGGAATCAGGGCATTTATGATGCCTGCAGAGATGTTTGACAATGTAAAGGATTCGAATGACCTGTATAATGTTCACTACGGCCAGCTTCTGAGTGTCAAAGAGCTCGCGAGCAAGTTTAATATAGAGCTTTCCATTCACATGGAAAAATTCCCAGACAGTCCAGATGAGCTTGACAACAGGCTCAAGCTTCTAACAAATATATCGTCTATTATGGACTGCAGGATATTCATAGTGCAGCCAACACTGTACAAGAGGATGCCTCAAGATCAGGCACTGAAACTTGTTGTATACAAGATAAATGAGATTATAGTGGGTGCACGAACAAAGGGAACGATAGGTATAGAGACAACAGGAAGCATAAATGATCTTGGAAGCCTGGAGGATGTGATAGATATAGTTAAGAGGACACAATCGACAGAGGTGATCCTGAACTGGGGCAACATACATGGAAGGGGTTCAGGCGCTCTGAGGACGCAGGCAGACTACAGGCGGATACTTGACCAGACAAGGGCTTCTGTGGGACAGCAGTGGCTGGGCAGTTCATATTTTGTTTTCTCAGGTGTTTCTTATGGCCCGTCAGGTAAAACGAGAATCGTTCCATTCTCACGCGCTGACATGAATCTGGAGCACCTGATAAGGGAGATCATGTCCCTGAACATGAAAGGCACAATCATATTTGATGACCCGGACAAGGACAAATTTATTCTGGACATGCTGGACAGGTTCGGCGACATGGTGAGATAATCATTTTCTTATGATATCCTCTGAAATACCAGCCTGTCTTAATATCGATTTTAATGTTTCGGGAGGTATTTCTTTGTGATCCGGAACTATGACAATGAATGTCTTGTTTTTCTCCTTCTTTTTCAGTCTTATGTGAGAACCTTTTCTTCCAGCAATCTGAAATCCGTGTTTTGATAAAAGTTTCAGAATTTCCTGTCCTGACATTACAGGAAGTCGGGTCATTAATTAACCTCTATTGAAGTTAAGGTGATTGAGCCTCCGTTTTCAGGAATTTTTGCATCTTTGTCTTCTAAATAAAGCTCTATGGCTTCCTTAAGGTTTTGTCGCGCTTCTTCTATACTCTTTCCAGAACTAGCAATATCCAACTGCGGACACCATGAAGAATACAGATTATTCTCTCTTGTTATGACAACATCCAAATGCATACTATCACAATATAATATTCGGTTTTCTATTTAAAAAGTGATAAGGTGAGATAACTAAACATTAAAAAAACTCGCGGCAACTAAAATACCAACTAATATAACTGCTATTATCAGAAGGATACATCTGAAGTGGAACATGTTTTTGTTCATCCATTATTTTTTAACATTAAAGGTTATAAATTAAACCAATGATCATTTCAATCTGCGGCATATCAGGTTCTGGCAAGTCAACCATTTCTAAGTTACTAGCTGAAAGGCTGGGATACAAGCACTATTCCATAGGAGAAATAAGAAGGAAGATGGCTGTGGATAGGGGAATGACGCTTGCAGAACTCAACAAGCTTGGTGAGAAAGAGGATTTCACAGATAAAGAAGTGGACAAATTCCAGGAAGAGCTTGGGAAGAAAGAGGATAACTTTGTTATTGATGGAAGAACATCTTTCCACTTCATACCAC
>JBDRNB010000107.1:0-2619 GCA_043811635.1 Candidatus Aenigmatarchaeota archaeon | reverse complement strand
TTAATGACAATACAGATATCTTTTCCTTATGGTTTGAGGAAGATATTATCTATGCAGACCCAGGCGAAAAAGTGGTTTTCAATCTTTCTGTTCAGTCAAATTCGAGATTAACACTTGTCATACTTGCCCAGAGTAGCCTAGGAGTGAATCCTCCTCGCTCAGAGGTCTCCACGAGCCCAGAGAACCAATACCATACCCAGGGTTTTGAGCTGACAGCTCCTTCTGAGCCAGGGGAATACACGCTTTCAGTCAGGGTAAGCCCTGAAGACTGCAGTGAATCATACTGCACAAAGATCCTTGATGCAAAGCTTGTTGTTGGCGATGCCCCTGATAAAACAGGCTTTGAGGTATCCCTTAACCCAGAGAACATTGACGTGAGTAAGCCAGAGGGTGTTCCAATGAGGTTTACAATAAGAAACAATAATCCAGAGGAGATGTCATTCAAGGCAGTGATCACAACAGAACCAGGTGATGCAGGAAGCAGTTTCAAGGAAGAAATGATAAAGGTAGGCTCTTATTCCAGTAAAACAAAGGTGTTTATCATTACACCAGGAAGCTCATCCAGTCTCTATGAGATTAATCTGAATGTAGAGTCTTCTCAAGAAGACAGGTCCTTAACATCATTCATAACAATAGATGAGCTAAAGACAGATGCAATAAGGCAGGCAGAGGGGCTTGGAAGCGATTCCCAGGCAGAGCTGAATCAATGGCTAAGTGAGCATGAATCAGGTGAGTCTGGCCTAGAGGAATATGGTAGCTTGAAGCAATCCCTTAACCAGGCTGCAGAAAATCAGCCTTCATGGAATGAGAGCGAGTACCGTGAAACCTATAACAACTTAACCAATGGCAATGAGGAAACCCCTTTCACAATCCAGAACATACTCATTGTTGCACTGATAATTGCTGGCGTAATACTTGTTGTAATATTCCTGAGAAGAGGCTCTGGAAATAAAGATGAAGCAGAAAACTATTACTAGGACCAAATAATAGATATAGATTGCATATCTTTTCATAAACGTTTTTCGAGGAAGTGGATACTTTGCTTCCTGACTTGATTATATAGAGGATACCCAAAGGGCACAAGAGGTTAGGTAGTAGTTGTCCATCCTACCAAGGAGTCAAGCAAGCACAAACCTCCTGAAGAAAGGTTTAATAGAATTCTTCTTCATCAAAGACATCGTCATCTTTCTTGTCCTCAAATTCATCTGAAGATGATTTGCCCTTCTTTTTAATGAAGAAAAAGTAAATGCCTATTCCTGCACCAATTGCTATCACAGCTATTATAATTATAAGGGTCATGTCAAAGCCTTCTCCTCCACCGCCTCCCCCTCCAATGCAGAGATTATTTGTATCACATGTCTGATCGCCGATGCAGTCAAAGTCAGTGCAGCAGTCTGTTCCGATTGTTTCAAGGCATTCACCAGAACAGCATATACCAGATGAGCATTCCTCAAGGTCATATTTATCATAACACTCATCAACAGTCCCTGATGTTGCACAGCAGATACCTGAACTGCCTCCTGATGTGCATGATCCTGTTTCTTCCTGCCCATCTGGACATGTAAAGGCACTTGTAACACATGTTCCAACTGTGCAGTATGTATCAGTTCCTCCTGAAGAGCATCTATTGCTGGAGCACGTACCTGAAGTGCAGTCAGAACTTGTGCAGCATTCTATTCTCTGGCAGGTTCCGCTGCAGCAGATTCCTCCAAGGCAGTTTGTTCCGTCAGATAATCCTGAACAGTCTGTGACAGAGGTGCTTCCTGCATAGCTTATCTTCATCTTTATTGGAAGCTCACCATATTTGGTTCCATTGGATCTTAACTCAGCTATCGTATCAATATCAAGGCTCTGGGATATTCCTGAAAGAGATATTGTATAGAAGACACAGCTGTCATTCTTTATCTCAGAACTGGCAGGCGTTATTGAGATATGATTGCTGAAACCTGTTGGAAGTGATACTGTGACTCCTGTGAATGTTAATGTATCATGTGTGTTGCAGATCCTCTTGTTTGTTGGAAGAGAAGGTTGTGATCCCTCGCTTACCATGATCTCCAGGTCTATTGGGTCTGCCTGGAGAACACCGCTTGTTACAATATCTCCACCGCTGAGCATGTCAGCTTTTATGATGCCTCCGCCAAAATCTGTTGTTGACTCAGCCTGGAAAGCTATGTAATAAACAGCTGGATCAAGATCTACATGACCACTAAAATATGGTGTTCCTGTTATCCTTTTAAGTGGGATATAACCAGATGTAACATCCTCAAAATTGCTGTCCAGTATTTTGTATGTTACAGATGAATCAGTGGCTGGCTCAACATAAACAAGCATTGTAACATTATCATCATTAAATGTTACCTCTGGTGTCAGTTTTATGCCACCCACCTCAACAGATACAGTCTTGTTTGCATTGTTGTCATACTTGTCAAAAACATCAATAGTTGTTTTTAATGTCATTCCTCCTGGTATGGATTCCCTGAAAGGAACAGGTCCGCATATGCTGTCCGGGTCACTGTCAGAAAAGTAGCACATATATCTTTCATCAACATAAGGTAAGCTCACAAACCCTGATGTTCCGGTTCCTGTTACCCACATTATCCTCACAGATTCCTCAACACC
>JBDRNB010000106.1:0-2434 GCA_043811635.1 Candidatus Aenigmatarchaeota archaeon | reverse complement strand
AAGGCAATGTAGTTGCGTGCAAAATTGAGAGTCTTTTTTAGTGTTATCTCCCTGCCACGAATCATATATTTGAGTATCTGAGTATTTTTCATAATCACACCTTCCTTCCTACACACAAGAGATTTACGCCAAAGCCGAAGTTCACTCTGTTTTCAATGTTTCTGAACCACCATCCAAGTGACTGATTAACAATACCATCTTTACTTCTCATCTTCAAATACCTTTTTTCCATATCTATAGGCAATTTCGAGTAAGCGGCATATATTGGCAGTGTTAAGGCACTCCAATATCGGAGATTCAACACATCAAAACCTGCACCCATTACCTTTGCCTTCAGCTCTGATTTGCCGTATCTTCTATAATGCCCGTACATTGCATCTCTTTTACAAAACAGCATAGGATATGCTGGTACAACGACAAACAACATCCCTTCTTTTCTTAATAGTTTATGCATATGTTTCAATACCATGTTGTCGTCTTTTATGTGTTCAAGGACATCGATTATTACAATGTTGTCAAATTCCTCATCAAATATGTCTGTCATTTTTTCAGCAAGCCCTTTTCTAATATCCATCTTGCCAAATATCTCTTCGCTCTTTTTTATCATGCTTCTGCTTTGTTCCACTCCATGGACATCAAAACCTGCATCCCTGAGTATGTTCATGTAATATCCATTTCCGCATCCCACGTCCAAGATAGATCCCTTGTTCATCATGGTAACTAGTAGTTTTATCAATGCAGGTCCACGATAGTCGCTTGTTCTTGTGTCAAGTGTCTCTGCTATTGTAAACAGGTTTCTGTCAGAGTCCTTTCTTTTAGCTCTTTTTTTCATATATCCACGCCAGTGGCGCTCCCTCAACTTTCAACATGTATATCAAATCATAATCCTTAGATATTATATCATGGAATGTGGTATTTAGATATAACCTGAAATATGTGTTCTCGACGAGGTATTGTGCTTCAGGTTCAACATCTGTCATGACCCATTTCTCATTCTCATCAATATCTGAAAGGTATTTCGGTATGAATGGTGTCAAGTCTGTAATGTCCTCTCTTATTGGTGGTATTACATGTCGCGGCATTACATAAAACTGCACAGTGCTGTCTTCTTTTGCATTATCATTAAGCCAGAATGTTGCGGTTCCTATGCCCTGTCCCCATTGGCCTATGGCAAACATATTATTTTCGTAAACATTCTCAGGTCCTCCTACAGCCTCGTTGTAATAGTCCAAATAGAATGGATGCACTGCTACAGCTGTAGCTATCAGGTACATAACAGTTAGTATGGGTATGATGTAGTAAAAATACTTTCCATATTTCTTTGCACCGCGAAGCCAATCCATAAGTTTCATCATGCCAACTGCAGAAAGCACAGCAATGGCTGGGTATATCATGAAAACGTATCTTGGACCAGACATCCTAAAGGCGAACAAGGAATAGAGGAGTAGAGGAATTGCAAACCATAATAGCACGGTCTTGTCACCGAAGCTTCTTCTCTTTAGTGAGTGTGCAATGCCCAAGATGAAAAATGCCAGGATTATTACAGGCATCGTTACTAACACATACGTGATCTCGTAATGTTCTGGGTGCACAAATCCTCCTAAGAAATATTCTGGAACAACTCCAGTATCGCCTGTCATGCTTAACCAACCTGTAATATTTGTCATTGCTCCGCCTATTGGATCAGGCCAGAATCTGGGCCATACCAAAAACAGTATGATTATTGCAACCACAGGAAGCAGGAATAGATGCTTCTTTTGTATAACCTTCTTTTTTCCAAATGTGAAGTATATTAGAGGTAGTAGAATGAAGAGTGTGGCACTGTTGTACTTTGTTGCTATGGAGAGTCCTGTGAAAATCAGGGATAGATAAAAATACTTCCTCTCTTTGAGTCCTCTTATGAAGAAGTATATTGTTATGGTGTACATGAAAACCAGCATCGCATCAAGGGCTGCCAGTTTTGTTTGTGCTATTGAAACCGGGAGCAAGGCGAATATAATTGAGGCTAGTATAGCTACATTGAGGCCAAAGTATTTTCTTGATAAGAGGAATATCAGAACAGTGGTTGCTGCTGCAAAAGCCGCTGATAGCGCTCTTCCTGGTGCAAGATTTTTCAATACATACATTGTATAGACAGCATCATCATAGCCTGATGATAATACACTAGTTCCTGTTTGGGAGAATATGTAAATACCGTTCACTATTCCATATGTGAATCTGGCAAGTGGCGGATGCAAGCTTCCTGTATAATCCAGGCTGTAGGTCTTCCATGTTTCTGGACTAAAATCGCCGCTCAGCACGTTGAACCATAGATTTAGGCCAATTGAGTATGTGGTTATTTCGTCCCATGTTTCATAGGGCTTGTCGATATCTATTACTCTCACTGATAATGTAAGAACTATCAAAATGGCTAAGATGATGGCTGTTTTTCTAT
>JBDRNB010000105.1:0-4842 GCA_043811635.1 Candidatus Aenigmatarchaeota archaeon | reverse complement strand
TGCATGAATCTCATCTGCTCCAGAAGATCTCAGGAGATCTATTGGACCCCCCTTTCTGATTGCTTGTGTACCTCTTCTTATCGAATCATCCAATACTATTAATTTTTTCCCTCTAGCCTTATGTGGAATAACAGTCAGTTTTACACCAGCAATAAGATCCCTGAAGAACTGATCTGGTCTGTCATAGCTTCTACCTGCATACTGATACTTCTTCAGTATCTCTGCGTGTTGACAACCAAATTCATCTCCATACCCCTCTTCATATCCTTTTCCAGAATCCGGAATTGGGCATGCAGTGTCAATTAATAAACCATCTTCCTTATCCATTCTTGCATGCCAAGCTCCTATCCTATCCTTAACTACAGCAACTGGTATGCCTTCTGTAACACAATCAGACATCTGATAGTATGGGAACAAGAAAGAACAAAGCCTTATCTCACTCTCTAGTTGTTTTAATGTATGCAAGCCTGAGCCATCTATACCTACTATCTCTCCTGCTTTTATATCCCTTTCTAATTTCATATTAATATGACTCAATGCTCTGGATTCACTTACAAGTGCATGTCCTCTTTCTCCTCTACCATAAACAAGAGGCCTTACACCCAAAGGAGATCTAGTTCCATACGCTTCTCCTCCCTCTGAAATAGCTGCCACACAAAAATGACCTTTTGAAGCTTCAGCAAGATTTGTGATACCCCTTTCAAAATCATCAGCATCTGCGATGAAACGAGCAGCAAGCTCAGCATCACTGTCACCACCATATCTATCCCTTAACACATCTCCATTCAAGATATACCCATCAAACACTGTAGAGAAATTACGTAATTTTCGACAATGAGACATTACTGGCTCTGCTCCAGGTTTTGAGCTGTTTCTACCAACTCCTGCAAATCCTTTTGGTCCATCTCCAAGACCTACGAGATCAACGATTCCAGGAGAATAGCGGGATCCGATTCTTTTTCCATCAGAAATCGAAAGAATATGGCTTTCTTGGCCGGCATGTGTCATATCAAAAACAGATACACCCAGGTCAATATAACAGTTGCTTGTAGGATCGTTGTGATAGACTAAGGATATTGCCATTAAAACACCTGAATATGTATAGAAAATAAATAATTTAAACCCATGAAAAATTTAGAAAAATATTAGTCCGCCCAGATTTTGTTGTATCTATCTCTATTAGTTATCCAATCTAGTTTGAATTGGGCATACTCTTCTGTGCTTCTGTACCATGGAAATATTATTTCATCAGATGTTTCTAATACAGAATAAGTAGGTTCTACATCGTGCACTCTCTCGTCAGGACTCGAAACGAGAACAGCTATGTCATGTGCTCTGTGCGGATATAATGTCTCTCCTGTTCTTATTATGTCATCTACAATCAATTGATCTGACTCTACATAGTTATTAATTGGCAAGCCTGTACGAAAGTAAAGCATTCCCGCGACCATCAGTCCACCTTGAAGCACAGGGTACATTGACCTATAACCTTTACCTATAAAGTTTCCATTCTCATCTCTCTTTGCCATGTGCGGTCGTATTTGGTCTGCAAGATTCTCTACCATCTTCAGCACATCTCCTAAGTCTAGATTCCTGGCATCCTCTGAGTCTCTAATGTTCATAAAATCACCTTGATGTTTTATCACAAAAGAAATTTAAACCCATCTGGTGAACTTCAATATATGTTGATCCTAGGAATAGAGTCTACAGCGCACACTTTTGGAGTTGGAATAGTCAGGAACAAGAAGATTCTGGCTAATGCCTGGGACATGTACAAGACAGAGCCTGGAAAAGGCATCATACCAATAGAGTCTGCAAAACATCATGAAAAAGTAAAAGAGAGGGTTCTTGAAGAGGCCTTGAAAGACGCCAAAGTAAAGATGGAAGATGTTGATGCGATATCATATTCATACGGAGCTGGACTGCCTCCATGCCTGCGTGTAGGCAAAGAGTTCGCGGTCGCGCTTGCAACCAAATACGAGAAGCCGCTTGTTCCTGTGTGCCACCAGGTTGCACATATATACATAGGCAAAATGATGACTAGAGCAAAGGATCCTGTAGTCTTATTCACATCAGGCGCGAACACACAGATACTTGCCTTTGCTGACAACTTCTACAGATGCTTCGGTGAAACAATGGATGTGGGAATAGGTAATGCTCTTGACAAGTTTGGAAGAGAAGCGGGCTTAGCTTTTCCTGCAGGCCCAAAGATAGAAGAGCTCGCATCCAAATCAAAGAATTATATAGAGCTCCCATATGTGGTAAAGGGAATGGACCTCTCTTTTTCAGGCATCATCACATCAGCTTTAGGTAAACTAAAAAATAACAAACTCGAGGATATATGCTTCTCACTCCAGGAAACTCTGTTTGCAATGCTGACAGAGGTGACAGAGCGAGCTTTGGCGCACACAGAAAGGAGTGAACTTCTACTCACGGGTGGTGTGGCTGCAAACAAGAGGCTGCATTCAATGCTCATGCAGATGTGCAAGGAAAGGGGAGCTCGAGTATACAATGTGCCAAAAGAGTATGCAGGAGACAACGGAGCAATGATAGCCTATTCAGGCCTGCTTGCATACAAAGCAGGTGTGAAAGTTGATCCAAAAAAAGCAGACTTTAACTCACGCCTCAGAACAGATCAATCTGAAGTCAAGTGGTGAATCAATTTTAATTTATAATCCAATGAGGATACATGGGAATCAATCTGAAGGATCTTGTGCAGTCCAAGGAGATCAAGATAGAAGATCTTGCTGGCCGGATGATAGGTATAGATGGATACAACATCCTTTACCAGTTTCTTTCCACCATACGTGACAGGTTTACAGGAGAGCCCCTGAGGAACTCCAAAGGTGAGATCACGTCACATCTGTCAGGCCTGTTCTACAGGACTGTGAAGATTGTGGAGGCTGGCATACAACCTGTTTATGTGTTTGATGGGAAGCCCCCTGAATTCAAGAAGAAGCTGATTGAGGAGAGGATCAAGATACGTGAGAATGCAAAGGATAGATGGGAAGAGGCCTTGAAAAAAGGGGATGTGGAAGAAGTCAGGATAGCTTCACAAGGTGCTGTGAGGCTCACATCTGACATGGTTGATACTGCCAAGAAGCTTCTAACAGCCATGGGAGTGGCATGGATCCAGGCGCCTAGTGAAGGAGAAGCGCAGCTTGCAGTGATGGCATCCAAGGGAGAGATATGGGCATCAGGAAGCCAGGACTGGGACTCCCTTCTATTCGGTGCAAAAAGGCTGGTTAGAAACCTCACAATCACAGGAAGGAGAAAGGTGCCAAGAAGGGAGAGGTATGTGATAGTTAATCCAGAGATAATAGAGCTTGAATCCTTTTTATCCAACCTGGGAATTACAAGGGATCAGCTGATTTTGCTTGGCATGCTTGTTGGAACAGATTATAATTCAGGTGGCATTAAGGGGATAGGACCAAAGAACGCATTGAAGATTGTTAAGGAAGAGAAGACGCTTGAGAATGTCTTGAAAAAGGTGAAATGGGAATTTGATGTTCCAGCAGAAATTATATTTGAGTTTTTCAAAACTCCTCCATATGTAGACACTAAGATAGAGAAAGAGAAATTAGATATGGATAAGCTGAGGAAGTTACTCGTGGATGAGAATGATTTCCTGGAAGAGCGTGTGGATTCCACTCTTCAGAAATTGCAAAAGAAGAATGATGAGAACAAGCAATCAAGCTTGGGCAAATTCTTCGGGAAATAAGTAATATTAATACTTTCCCCATATTAGATTATACAACGCAGAGATGACCGAGTGGCTAGGTAGCCGGCTGCAGTTGGTATGAAGAGCTTCGGCTATGACTTCGTAGATACCGGCGCACGGGGGTTCAACTCCCTCTCTCTGCTCTAAACATGTTATAAGCATGCAGAGAGTTTATTATGAATATAAAAGTTGGGCCAATTCAGATATTTGTTTCTGATGTCAAAAAAGCAGAGAAATGGTATTCTGAAATTCTTGGCATGAAACTGACAGAAAGATATCCTAAATTCAAATGCGTTCTTATGAGGCTGAACAAAACTGAGTTTGATATTGGAACACCAACATCCGAGTGGGGAGAGGGATGGGATAAAGTAAAAATTGGTGGAAGAACGAATATATTTTTCAAAACACCCGACATAAAAGAAACCATAAAAAAACTCAAACAAAAAGGAGTTAAATTTGTTGAAGAGCTCTCCAAGAGGCCTTGGGGTGAGTATAAAGCAGTATTCATTGACCCAGACGGAAATGAATTCAATTTAATTGAGGTTGAATAGCAAGTTCAATATCTTATCCAAAAAAACTTTCTAAACAAGCCACGTGAAGGTTATTATAATTGAATAAAGAACCAGGCCGAGGATGAAATACAATGGATTGCCTTCTCTCTCTTTTGGAAGCGATTCCACCATTATTATGTAAAACAGTGAACCGAGCATGAATCCAAAAAGCATGTTGTAGACTAGCATGTTTATTTCGAGGAAGATTCCAATCAAAACGCCGAATAGTGTGGAAACAGAAAGAATGGTTTTGATTATCTTGCCTCTTGTCATTATTTCGTGGATTTCCTTCATGGAGACAGCGCTTATGGCTGTGAATAAGAGTATGGGTATGAAAAGCAGAATGCCGTTGACTATATCGAGCTTTGTTATATTCACAAGAACGATGCCAATAACAACGTGGTATACGAAGAACAGGGCCTTGTGAACGTTTCTCAGATCCTCACGAAGCTTCTTACCTGATTCATGCTGATATATGTATTTCTCTATTGTGTGAAACAATGCAAATCCTATAAGCACAGAGAAGAGGGAGATCCTGTTGAAGAATACATCAACCTGATATATCTGGGG
>JBDRNB010000104.1:0-2432 GCA_043811635.1 Candidatus Aenigmatarchaeota archaeon | reverse complement strand
TTGAAATACTTGTGAACATCCCCGTCTGCAAACCATTTCGTGCACATGTAGTAGTAGAAGTGATCGCTTGTCTGAAGCTTCCGCCAGGTATCAATGAGCTCTTTTTTCCTTCTGATCAGAGGCTCATTGTCTTTCATCTGGTTGAAGGCATGCTGCTGCATCGAATTCTCCAGCCAGGCACTGAGATCCCTGTTTACATCTGCCCAGGAGGTCAGGTTCGGTACATCATATATTCCGACAGGTTTTCTGGATTTTAGGATCTCGCTTGCTGTCTTGAACTCAAGATTATCATATTTTAGAGCCTCGGTTGGCATGTGCTCAAGAAAATCAAATATACCTGTATCCTTCCACTGGTGTTCGCCAAATGTTTCATAGTCAAGAAACAGGTTTACCAGATCCCCGTTAGCGTTGCTTAGCCATGATGCATATTTGTCAGCCTTGAGCGGCCACTCAGGCCAGTTCCTGCATGAGAACCTGAATCCTATGTCATCACTGAGTTTGTAGTTCCTCAGAAATATGCTCATGTCAGAATCCGGGGGCGAGTACAGGTAATTGGGTGACCTCCATTCAAGTATGTGGGAGAGGCCTTCAGCCACGATTCCTTTGAAGCCAAGCTTCCTGACCTGCCTTGCAACATCATTTGAATACATTGCCTCAGTATTCCTGAATATCCTTGGCCTGAAACCAAATGTATCCAGAATCTTCTCCTTATGGAGCTTAACCTGCTCCCTGAACTCTTTTTCAGAAACCAGATAGGCAAGGCTATGGTAATATGTTTCACAGAAGAGCTCAACACATCCTGTGTCAACAAGGCTTCTGAAAGAATCCAGGACATGAGGGAAATTCTTTTCGAGCTCCTCAATAAGGATTCCTGTTATGCTTAACGATATCTTGAACCTGCCTTCTGTCTTTTTTATCAGATCCAGAATCTTCTTGTTGGTTGGAAGGTAGCATTTTCTGGAAACCCTGTCAATGTAGAAATGGTTCTTATTGTTGTCAAAATATTCCTGGGATTTGCCCATATCAAATACGCTGAAGTTGTTCAGCCTCATTGGCTGGTGCACCTGGAAATAAAAGCGTATCGAAGGCATCAAATCACCGATTAATTTGTTGGTTTATTGTTTTATTATATACATCTATTGTCTTTTCAGCAGAACCCATCCAGCTCATTGACTTTATCTCCTTTAGGCCGTTTCTTGAGAGCTCATGCCTCATGCAGTCATATTCCAGGGCTCCAATGATATTGCTTGCCATCTTGTCAACATCCCAGAAGTCAACTGACATTACGTGTTTTGCCACCTCTATTACTCCTGACATCTTTGATGTTATGACAGGAATTCCAGAGGCCATGGACTCAAGTACCACAATCCCAAAGGGTTCTGAAACAGACGGCATCACGAACAGATCTGCCATCCTGTAGTATTTTTCTATATTTTCCTGATATCCAGTAAATGTTACGTGATCAGATATACCAAGATTGATGCTCTCTTCTATTAGCTGGGGAAGCATGTCACCCTTTCCTACAAAGATAAACCTGACCTTCTTGTTATAATCCAGGACCTTCTTAGCTGCTTTTAGTAGGTAGTCAGGACCTTTCTGAAGGGTTATCCTTCCGAGGAAGAGCACTATTTTCTCGTCCAGCCCGAATGATACCTTGTCGCGTGAATATTTCTCTGAGTCAATTGAGTTGTAGACAACATCAATCTTATCTTCTGGTATGCTGTACCTTTCAATGAGCTGCTTCTTCATGTAACTGCTTACTGTGATTACCCTGTCTGCGCTGCTCATTCCCTGCCACTCTATATCAGAGATCCACGGGTTTGGGCACAGTGATCCTGTCCTGTCGTATTCTGTGGAGTGGACTGTCACGATAAGAGGTTTCTTCTTTTCATCCCTGATTTTCATGCCTGCGAGAAATGTCATCCAGTCATGGCAGTGGATTACGTCACAATCGATATTCTTGGTTGCCTCAAAAGCAGAGTCTGAGAACTTCATAATGTCACTGAAAAAGCTTTCACCATAGATGCGGCTTGCCTTTTCATTGCCCTGGCTTTTAAATGATATTGGAACGGAAGGGAGATAGGGAACCATAGAAACTCCTATCTTGATAAGCTTCCCTTTACCTGCCTTTATGATCTTGACATTGTTTGAATCGACTTCGCCTTCATAACCAGGTATTACAAATGAGATGTTTATGCCTTTGCTGCTGAGACATTTGGTTATATTATAGCAGTGGGTTCCTAATCCTCCTGAGGTGAAAGGCGGAAATTCCCACCCCAACATTAGAATATTCATCCAATCATCCTTACCAATACTAATATATAATATAAATTCCTGATAAAGCTTTCCTGTATTTTAGTCAAAGATATATACAGGCACAGACAAATACTTAATATGATAGTGACTGTTGCAAACCAGAAAGGCGGGGTTGG
>JBDRNB010000103.1:0-2668 GCA_043811635.1 Candidatus Aenigmatarchaeota archaeon | reverse complement strand
TATCAGGGATTTTGCAGCATGAACCAGGAAGACACGGACGGTGATAAATTAGCTGATGCATGCGATACAGATGATGACAAAGATGGATGGCAGGATAGATATGATTATTGTCCTTTATGGCCCGGAAGATATGATGTGGATAATGATGAGATCTGCGGTAATTTTGATAACTGCCCGGCAAAATATAATGAAGACCAATTGGATCAAGATAATGACATGATAGGAGATGTTTGTGATATATGTCCGCTAGATTTTTACAATGATGCAGATAGCGATAGTATATGTGGAAACGAAGACGCCATTTTAGGTAAATCATCCAACATAATATCAAACATTGAATGTCTGGAATTCAGGGTAGATGACCAAAAAGATAGGGCTACATTTAACGGACTTGCTCAGGTAAAAATAATAAAATGCGCAGCATCAAATCCATTAATAGAGTTTAACTTTGATTTTAGTGATTCATCCCTCGACTTATCAACTGTGGAAATCAATACATCAAATAATGGATCAGCAATACTGATTAAAAACATTAACCTTACAGCTCAAAATAAAACAAAATCAGCATATATTAATAGCATTTTAGGAACAAAAACAGTATGCGTTCAGGACTCAGAATATGCCTCACTTTCTGTAACAGGAGATTGCTCTAACGGAATTAAAATAACATGCCCAAATAACTCTAGTCTTTATACTTGTGAAGAATTAAACAACGGTACAATATACAAAGTAAATGGTTTAAGCCACAGTTCTGTTATTGAATACAGCTATACACCCCCCGCCTCAGGAAGCGGCGGTGGAGGCGGCGGTGGAGGAGGCGGAGGCAGAACCAGAACCTGCGCTGAATCATGGATCTGCACAGAATGGAGCCTATGCCAGCCAAACGGAAAAACCACAAGAACATGTACTGACAAGAATAAATGCGGAACAACAGAAGTAAAACCATTTGAAGAAAGATCCTGTTATTATTTTACAAAAGAAACGATTGATGTTGCTGAAACCCAGGACACCATAGTAAAACAAGAATCAGAGCCAGTATCAGGAAAAGCTCCTGAAAAACAAGAAATAGTAGAGATACCGGAAGATACAACAGAATCAACAGGTCTTTTGGGAATAACTGGCGCGCTTATAGCAGGAGCAGGACAGGGTGGAGTGATTGCAGCAATCATATTGATAATTGTCATAGCAGGTATTCTTGCCTATGTGTACAAAAAAAAGGAATAAAATGAATCCAAACAGGCTTGCAGTAAGTGTATTTGTTTTTTTAATTTGCCTAGCTCCGGTGCTGGCTTCAGGAAGTATAGTGATAAGCCAGGTATTATACAATCCCGTTGGTGAAGAAACAAGGGAATGGATTGAGTTGTATAACCCTGCAGCCACACCAAAAGATATCAGCGGATGGAATATATACAGTTACTTTGATTCAATCCCCGAGACCACAATACCTCTACAAACAATAATGCAGCCAAGATCTTTCTATCTTATTGGCGATGAATCATGGGAGATAAGTTGGGCTGAAAGAGATCATCAGGAGAGCATCTGGCTCTCAAACAATAATGCAGGGGTAAAACTTACAGACCAGAACAATCTCACCATAGATGCTGTTGGATGGGGAGTGACCTCTTCAATAACAAACAATTATGTTGAAGGAAATGCTCATCCGATTGTAGCGGAAGGAAATAGCCTAAAAAGGATTATCCTGTCAAATTGCATCCCTCAGGATACAAATGACAATTCATTTGATTTTATTGAAAAAAGCTCGCCATTCCCGCGAAATTCGAAAGTAAAATGCGAGCCTTCTGTCTGCGGAGACAAGAAAATCACAGGAGAGGAGGTCTGTGATGGAAATAATAAAACCAAGACATGCCAAAACTTTGGCTATAGTAATCCAAACACCTCGTTATGCAGCTCAGATTGTCTTAGTTATGACCTCTCTCAATGCGTGAATGTATGCGGAGATGGTATATTAGAACCTGGTGAAGATTGCGATGACAACAACACAATCGATGGAGATGGCTGCTCAATAGGATGCAAATTAGAAGATGCTGTCTGTGGAGATGATATCATAGGCCCGGAAGAAGAATGTGACAATTCTAACCTCAATGGGCATTCATGCCAGGACTTTGGTTACTCAAACAAAAGCACATTAACATGCAGCGGAAACTGCTTAAGTTTTGACCTATCCCAATGCAATAATGTATGCGGAGATAACAATAAAGAACCAGGTGAAAGTTGCGATGATGGGAATACAATTGATGATGATGGCTGTTCTTCATTATGTCAGATTGAAAATGTAGTCTGCGGAGACAGCATAATTGGATTTGGTGAAGAATGCGACAGCCAAAACCTGGACCAAAAAACATGCATAGATTTTGGCTATTCAAATCCAAACATATTAACATGCAGCGGAAACTGCTTAAGTTTTGACCTGTCCCAATGCAATAATGTATGCGGAGATAACAATAAAGAGCCTGGAGAAGAGTGTGATGATGGAAATCTTATCGATTTGGATGGGTGTTCTGCAGTCTGCGCATTAGAAATTCCAAAATGCGGTGATAATAAGATAAATGGAAATGATATTTGTGATGGTTCTGACTTGGCTGGAAAAACATGCCTGGATTATGGTTATTCCATCCCAAACACTTTAGCCTGCCAGATTAATTGCCAG
>JBDRNB010000102.1:0-12570 GCA_043811635.1 Candidatus Aenigmatarchaeota archaeon | reverse complement strand
ACTACTTATAAACGTTACTGGGGGCCGCATGTATGTACTTTTGGGTGGATTTAGGGGGCATTTTAGGTGGAAATTGGTAAAATTGGATATTTCGTGGGTTCTACTGTATGGATTTATAAAAACTAGATACAATAGATTACTAAGACTTTTTTGGTGACAGGATGGTAAAGATTAAAGAGATAATGAAGAAGCATGTAATAACAGTTGGCCCAAGCATAGATATGGCAGCTGTTGCAAAGATAATGACAAACAACCGGATTGGTTCTGTTATTGTGATGGACAAGAGCAAGCCAACAGGGATAGTCACGACAGATGATATTGTAGGCCTTATTGCACATGGTGGGAATCCCAAGAAGACAAAGATATCTGCACTGAAAAAGAGGAAGAAATTTGTTACTGCATCCCCTGATGACAACATGCTTGATGTAGCAAAGGTGATGTTGAAGTCTGGCCTCAAGAGGATACCTGTAGTCAAGAACGGAAAGCTTGAGGGTATTGTTTCTGACAAGGAGATACTGACAATAGCACCAGAGCTTATTGATGTGATGTCTGAGAAGCTGAAGGCACGAATTGCTACTGTTGCACTGCCTGATCAGGAGATTTCAGGTATCTGTGAAAGATGTGAAGCTTATTCAGATGATCTTCGTACTGTTAACGGAAGATGGTGGTGCGAAGATTGTAGAGAAAGTTAGGCGCAAAATGGATCTGCTTCTTGATTGCTAATCCAGTCATCCGGAGAGTCTGTGTCTTCATTTATTGATATTCTTCTTATGCTCTCATCCTCGTCTGCAGAAATTGTCCAATCTGGATAAGTGTTTTCATTACCACTTTCCCATGCCATAAAATCTATTTCATTGGAATCTGAATCCTTTAGTGTTAGTTGGTCTCCATCATTATTCAATCCTAGAAGGAATCCTGTAATAGCTGTATCACATCCTGAAATATTCTGAAAGTATTCAAGGGTTTTAGTTATTACCAGATAGGATTTTGTTTCTATTAATGTGTCATCTGGGAAGTTCCAAGGTTTGATGTTGTCGGTAATGCTCCATCCAGTCAAGTCCACATCATAGGACGTTGGATTGTAGATCTCTACCCATTCTCCTTTATCTCCAGTTATTGATGTATCATATAATATTTCAGAAAATATTATGTGATCTGTTTCGTCTATTACTTCACATTCCAGTGTTTCATCTGGCTTGGTTTCTTCTGTGCCGCAGTCGTTGTTGTCTGTGCACTCCCTGGCCTTTTCGTTGTTTTCACAGTCAGACCAGTCTGTGCATTCCCAGGCCTCCTCGCATAGCATGTGGTCTGAGCAATCTGGTGTGCATGAACTACAATCTCCTGTGTCTGGGTCGCAGGTGTTTTCGCAGAAGGTATCAACTCCGTCAGGGCATGTTTTTACTGTGTCGTCGCATGTGTCCTCGCATAAATCCACGTCTGTTTCTTCAGTTTCCTCTTCTACTTCCATAACTTCTTCCATTTCTTCCAGATCTTCTTCACCAGGCAGGTCAAGACTTATCTCACTGCATGTTGGCATGCACTTTGTGCACTCACCGTCCTCACAGTGGTTTTCGCATGTTATTCTGACACCTGAGCCGCAATCCATGACTGTGTCCCTGCATGTGACTCCGTCGCATGAATCTGCATTAGAATTTGTGTTGCTTTCCATCTCTGCGAGCGGGCTATCTTCGTAGTTGATAGTTTTTATTACCTGATCCTCAGGTGTTTCTGTTGTGCAACCCGAAATTACGACTATAAGGCATAAAAGGGATAAAATGATGATTTTATGCATACATCTTCTTTAAAACTAAATAATTAATAATTATGCATGCTCTGGTAGCTCAGTAGGATAGAGCGGCCGCCTCCTAAGCGGTAGGCCGTGGGTTCGATTCCCACCCAGAGCGCATAACCATTTAAGCATTCAAGGAGAATTATATATATATTCCGGGTATATATGACACGAATCATTGCTATTGCTTCTGGGAAGGGGGGGGTTGGAAAAACAACAATCACTGCAAACCTTGCAGCTGCACTGACAAGAATGAGAAGATCTGTGATTGCAATTGATGGCAACCTGGGAACAGCCAACCTTGGCATGCATCTTGGCATTCCTCTATATCCAATCACTCTTCATGATGTTTTGAGAAAGGATTTTCATGCAAGGGACGCATTGTACAAACATAGGGATGGGTTCAGGGTGATACCTGCTGACATATCGCTCAGGAAGTTTATTGATGTAAAGACCCACCATTTCATGGATGTTTTCTACAAGTTCGTCGGTGATGCAGAGTATGTCCTGATTGACTGTCCTCCTGGTGTTGGAAGGGAGGCACGTGCTGTAATAGAGGCATGCGATGAATTGCTGACTATAACAAACCCTGAGATGACTGCATTGACTGACGCTGTGAAGATTGAGGCAGTTGCAGCAGATGTTGGTACAAGAAACATTGGCGTTGTAATAAATCGCGTGAACAGGCACCGGCATGAGGTCAATCTTGATGTTGCAACACGTTTTTTAGGCATGCATGTGATTGGGAAGATACATGAAGACAACCATATGACAAGAGCTACTGCATACAGAAGAACTGTTGTCACGCACAAGCCAAATGCCAGGTCTTCCAGGCAGTTGATGGAGCTGGCATCTCTTCTGACAGGAAATCCAATTCCTAAGAAGAGGTTTAGCTTGTTTTCTAAACTGCGATAGTCTCACACTATTTATTAAATAATTCTGTCAGATTCAACTCGAAAATAATCACAGGAAGTTCCAGCTTCCAGTTGTTCAGGACCTGTGGGTGGATCTCTCCTATAATGCCAAGCTTCTTGCCGTGGACAAGTATGTTTGCTGATCTTCCTGGGATCAGGCTGTTGTGATCTGCGCGGACCAGGTTGTATTTGGTCCCGAGAGTTGACATCAGGAAGTCCAGGATCTCTGTTGCGTTCTGGTATCCGAAGGATGAATCTGACAAAGCGACAGCAAGCCTGCGTGTGTTTTGCGTTCTTGTCTCGTTTCTCATGTTCACTTCAACTGTGTCTCCTATCTCAAAAATCTTCTGTGGGAATTCCCTGTGGGTGTTCTGGGATAGGAATTCAAGCAGGCCTGGAATCAGGCTTGATCTGAACACAGACCAGTTGCTCGACATTGGGTTCTCTATCTCTGCTATCTCTGTTGGTTTTATGTTCATCCTTGTGAATACGTGATCATTGCTTGTCAGTATGTATGACATGATCTCCTGTAGGCCTGCTCCTGTCATGATGTCTGTTACATGCCTGGAGAAGTTCCATAGTCTATCTGCACTACCCTTTGTTGGAAGTCTGGGTTCCTCTGGTGTGATTTTGTTGTAGCCGTAAGATATGAGTATGTCCTCGACTATGTCTATCTGATGCATGATATCCTGCCTGTATGCTGGATACAAGACGTCTATCTTTTTATTCAAGATCTTGTATCCTGATTTCTCAAGAAGCTTTGTGATATCTGCGTCTTTTAGGTTTAATCCTGATATCTTGTTTACGTATCTTGGATCAACTGAGGCCTTCTTTGGTGTGAGGTCTGGTGTTGTGATCTTCTTGTTTCCGTAAATCACATCAACTGTCTCTATTGTTCCTCCACGGTCTGCAAGAGCTGCGACCAACACATTCAGAGCTGTGTTGAGGAAGTTGAGATTGAAGCCTGAACACTCTATGAAAACGTCCCTGGTGCTTGTGGTGACCTTGCCTGTATGATCTGAGTTGATTATGGGAGGCATTGATAGGACAGAGCCTGCTGAGTCTATGAAAAGCGGATATGCAGACATGCCTTCAAGCAGATGGCCGTACTCCTTTCCTTTTGGGTGCTGGTCAATTATTTGTTTTGGTGTGAGCTCTTTTGTGAAATCAAGCGGAATGAATTTTAGGTTTGGTGTTGTGGTTGTGAACTTGATTGGTAGTTTTATCTTGTGAAGATCATAAACTCCAATTGCAATCTCTTTTCTGTTTCTTCCGAATGTGCCTGCAACCTTTTCCTGCAGCTGTATCATCTGCTCCAATACATGCTTTGTTATCTTCAGGTTTCTGACAACGGCGCATGTTGTGTATGGTCTTATGTTCTTCATCTTTGGATCCACATGAACAACCACGTTTGATTTTCCTGTTTTGTATTCAGGCATCCCAGGCCTGTACCTAGATTTGATCTCTCTTGCTATCCCTTCTGTGGACCACAAGTCAGGCCTGTTTGTATCCTTTATATCAACCTTGATTGTGTCTCCTGTTTCATCTATCTCCCCCTTTGCAAAGAGGATGTCGTCTTGAAGCTGATTCAATGTGAGGTTCTTTCCTACAAGATTGTTCAGATCCTGGTGTGAGATGTCTATTGTTGGCATATTATTTCCTTAACCAGTTAAGATCCCTGGCGAACAGGTATCTTATGTCCTTTATATTCAGCTTCAGCATTGCAAGCCTGTCAATACCAAAGCCCCATGCAATCACAGGCTCATTCACTCCGAGAGGCTCTGTAAGTTCTGGCCTGAATATGCCTGCTCCTGCAAGCTCTATCCAGCCAAGCTCTGGATGCTTTGCAGACACCTGAGCTGATGGTTCGGTGAACGGATAATAATCTGCATAGAATCTTACCTTTTCTATACCTGTCATTTCAGTAACAAACATCTTAAGCAATCCCAGCATGTTCTTGAAGTTCAGATTTGGGTCTATCACTATTCCTTCTGCCTGATTAAACTCAACCCCATGCGTTGCGTCAATTACATCCGGCCTGAAGCAGCGTGAGATGGCGAAATACTTGCCTGGTATGTCTACTCCTGTTGCAAGCTGGCGTGCAGAGCATGCTGTTGTATGCGCTCGTGGCATCAGTCTGGCTGCCTTTTTTGGATCCCATTTATATCCCCATCCAGTCGAGCCTGTTTTCCATCCGTTTTCATGTGATGATTTTACATTCGCCACAATTTTGGATGAAGGTAGTGATCCTGTTTTTGGTGTTTTCAAGGAATAGGTTTCTGTCCAATCCCTGGAAGGGTGGTTCTGTGCCTGAAATAATGCGTCAAAGTTCCAGAACTCTGTTTCTATCAGATGGCCTGGCATCTCTTTGAATCCAAGCTCTACAAGCTTCTGCCTGACCTCAGATAAGAATTGATTGTATGGGTGTCGTTTTCCAAAGTAGACCTTCTTTCCTGCAGTCTCCACGTTATATGGAGTCAGGACTGCTTTCTTCCACATGCCTGTTTTTATCAGTTCTGGTGTAAGAATTTTTACTTCTTTGCCTATCTGTTTCTCTGCCTTTTTTGTGATTGTCTCTCTTTCTATCTCTATTAATCTTCTCTTGAGTAGGAGGTCTGTTGTTTTCTCATCTAGCTTTTTATTCTCTGCAACCATTCTCAACCCAAGCTCTTCTGGTGTTGATTTGGGCATCACTGCTCTGTGCAGCTTGCCTTCTTTTATGACAATCCATCTGTTCTTCTTTGCCCATGTCATTGCTATGTTGAAATCATCAAGTCTCTTCTTTATCTCATCTATCTTCAGTGGGGTGTCAAGAAGTTGAACCAATCTTTTTTCAGACAACCCTTTCTCCAGGTATCTCTTCCCCTCGGCTGTCAATTTATACATGAAATCTATTAATTGTTATCGAACATTTATTAAAAGCATTGATATGGCCATGGAGAAAGTCGCAACTGGATTCAGAAAAATGATAGGTTATGATAGCATGGTCTATAACATTCTGGAGCCACATGTTGATGGAAAGGTGTTGAGTATCGGGTGCGGTGAAGGTAAGATGGAAAACCTTCTGAGGAAGAGGAAGGGTATACAGGTTGAAGGTGTGGAAGTCACTAAGTATAAGAATTCACATATACCTGTGAGGATGTTTGATGGTAAGAAGATACCTGCTGGGAATAAGGCGTTTGATAATACGCTTTTTGTTTATGTGCTTCATCATTCTAATAACATGGAGGAACTTCTGACAGAGGCTATTCGGGTGAGTAAAGATAATATAATCATACTTGATCATGTGTACAACAATACTGTGAGTAAATCTCTTCTTGGTTTCTATGATTATGCGTCTAATCTATGGTATAGGATGCCCATTCCATACAACTTTCTTAAGATGGGGGAATGGAGGAGCTTGTTTAATAGGCTGGATGTGGAGGTAGAGGAGGCTTATACCACTTCACCTCTTAATGTGTTCTTCAAGTTGAAGATTACCAATCGTTGAAGTCTATCTCTGGCTTCCCCTTTTTGTTGTCTTTCATTCCTGCGATGATTCCCTTCAAGTAGAATCCAATCATCATTGGGAAGTAAATGAAGATGTATGGGATTATGTATATCCAGTCCCCTCTTCTGTCCTTTTCTTCTCCATAGGTCACGATTGCTATATGCCCCAGGGCTGCTGTGGTGACTGCTGCGGCCGCATTGGTGTACAAAGGAGCCATGAATATTATTAGAAGAAGTATGACCTCCTTGATTCCTATTGCATAGAACATGTAGAGGGAAATTATTGGTATGAAGAATAGTGCAGTCTGCCAAAGGAAGAACCCAATGATTCCCAGTATCAGGAGTATGTAAGGAATAAAGTATACCATGAACTGCGAGTTTCTCTTGTATGTTTTCTTGTGATGTGTGAATGAGTAAAGGGTTCCTTTGCCCCAGCGTATTCGTTGTCTCTTTAGTTCGCTGTATGTGTCTGGCTCTATTGTTTCTACTAATGCATCTGGCTCATAATGGATGTTCAATCCATTTGTTAGCATGTCGCCTGCAAAATCTGTGTCCTCTATCAGTGTCTGTGGCCATCCTCCAAGCCTTTCAAAAACAGATCTTCTGATTGCGACGCCGCATCCTCGGAATGAGATCATTGAGCCAAGGAACATGTGAACCTTGAACAGCGCTGATTGGATCTGGTGTTCAAGTGATATCATCTTTGTCAAGAAGTTTGTTCGATTCTTAATTCTGAATCTGGGAGCTACCGCGCCTGTGTTGGGGTCAGAAAACCATGGAATGATCTTTTTCAGTGAGTCGTTGCTGACTGTGCTGTCTGAGTCGATAAAAAATAATATCTCTCCCTTTGTTTTTTTAACTGCCTGATTCAGGGAGTATGCCTTTCCTCTTCTTATTTTGCTCTGTATGCATCTTACCCCAAGCTTCCTGCATATGCTTGGTGTTTTGTCATCAGAATCATTGACTACTATTATTTCCTTATGCGGATAGTCTAGGTTCTTAGCTGATTTGATTGTGTCTGCTATTGTTTTTTCTGAGTTGTATGCAGGAATTAGTATGGAAACCAATGGTGTTTTGCCTAGCTTTGGTCTCTTTGTTGTCGTCTCCCATCGCCAGCCCATGTACCAGAAAGTTCCGGCCAAGGCTACCATTGCTATGATTATCCACATAGGTACAGTATATATTATATCATCTTATAAAGATATATTTAATGTATCTAATAGGTGTTATATGAAGGATTTAATGGATATAGCTAAGAGAAGGGGCTTCTTCTGGCCATCATTTGAGATTTATGGGGGATGTTCTGGTTTCTATACATATGGTCCTCTTGGCGCTCTTTTGAAGATGAGAATAGAGGCTATGCTGCGTGATCATTTTATCAGGGATGAGAGATGTCTGCTTATGGAGGCCCCTATTGTGACTATTGAGGATCCATGGGTTGCTAGCGGGCATGTATCAAGCTTCACTGACATGACTGTGGACTGTAATAAATGTGGGGAGGCATACAGGGCAGACCATCTTCTTGAGGAGAAGCTTAAGAAGAATGTTGAGGGGTGGAGCCTGAAACAGGTTCAGGATGCCTTGAGGATGGAGAAGCTTAGATGTGCAAAGTGTGGCGGTGAGCTGAAGAGTATATATGATTATAATCTTATGTTTAGAACATTGATAGGGCCCGGAAAGAATAAAGTATCAGGTATTCTGAGGCCTGAGACTGCACAGACAACATACATGCCATTCCGACGCCTGATTGATATAGGACGAAAGACCCTGCCACTGGGAATAATACAGATTGGCAAGTCATTCAGGAATGAGATATCTCCTAGAAAAGGCATACTTAGACTGCGTGAGTTCTCGCAGGCTGAGATACAATTTTTTGTGGATCCTAAAACAAAGAGCAAGCACCCACGGTTTGATGAGGTGAAGGATATTAAAATACGCACATTAACTAAGCAGGATCAGAAGACTAAGGAGAATGGGAAGGTTATGTCGTTTATGGATGTTTCCAGGTATACGACACAGTGGATTGCATATCTTCTTGCACGCGCTGTTCAGTTGTTTGAGAACATGGGCATAGATAAGGACAAACTGAGATGCAGGCAGCATCTGGATAATGAGAGAAGTTTTTATTCATCAGACACATGGGATATTGAGTTCATGTCCGAGACGTTTGGGGTTGTGGAGATTGTTGGCATTGCAGACAGAACTGATTATGACCTGAGGAGGCATATGGAATTGAGCAAGCAGGACTTCTCTGTGGATGTTGACGGGAAGAAGGTTGTTCCTCATATAATTGAGGCTGCATTTGGTATTGACAGACCATTATACTGTGTTATGGAGTCTACTCAGCGGGAGGAGAAGGATCGTGTATTCTTTATGTTTCCTCCTCGGATTGCTCCTTATGAGATAGCTGTATTCCCTCTAGTGCGGAAGGATAAACTTCCTGATAAGGCAAAGGAGGTTTACACCCTGCTCAAGAATGCTGGATTCTTTGTATTATATGATGAAGGGTTCATAGGAAAGGTGTATTACAGGCAGGATGAAGCAGGCACGCCGATATGTGTGACAATAGATTACGACACATTCAAGGACAAGGCTGTCACCTTGCGTGACAGGGATACGCAGAAGCAGGTAAGGGTTGAGATAAGCAAGCTGACTGATGTTCTTTCTAAATTCTTCTCCGGAGAGAAGCTGGAAAAACTATGCAAGGCTGTTAAGAACTAAAATGGAAGGCCTGCTGGTGGGGTGATTGTGCCTGCATTGATTCCACTAATTATGTATAAGAATGCCATTCCTACAATTGCACCTATGATTATTACTGGTATGATTATGGCCACGATGATTGCGCCTGCTGCTCTTCCGCCTGTCATTCCATGCAGTCGTGTAAGTCCAATTCCTGTCAGCACAACAGACCATATCATCATTATTACGTTTATGATTGGAATCCATCCAAGCACGTATGTTGGGGTGGTTCCGTAGAAGACTGATTTGAATGTCTGCACAATTCCCTTTCTCCCACCAAACACATATGTCCAGACATGTAACCAGACTGACCATATAATTTGGAATATGATAAGGGTGATGTATGTTGTGACAAATATAATAACAACATCAACACCTGGCCCAAATAGGCTGATGCCTGTTGGGAAAATCGCTGATACAATTGCAGTAAGAATGGAAACTATGAGAGACAAAAGAAGCATGTATTTGAATGCTGCGCCCATATCTGTTTTTTTCTCAGCATCAAATGCCTTTGCAGGCTGGGAAAAGAATTTTTTTACCTTGTTACATTCTTTCATAACTATTTTTTTGGATTCCTGCTATTTAAGCTTTGCTCTCCTTCACGCTCATGATAGCTTCAGCAAGGTCGCCGTTTGCTTTTTTTAGGGCCTCTATCGCATCCTCCTCTGTACACCCCGTCTGCTGCTTTACCATCTCCACGTCCTCTGCTGTGTATGATTCGCGCGACTTCTCTGAGATATCACCGGTTACCTGGAATGTGTCCTGGCCCATCACATTCACCCGCGAAACATGTGGGTTAGAAATGACTATGTCCGTGTTTGTGCCTCGGATTATTACTTCCTCTGCGTCTATGTTCTCCATCTGCATGCCCATCTTCTTTGCCATTCTCTCCATCTGACGTTGGTTGATTTTCATAATAATCACTTAATTATGTAAGAGATGTTTATATTATCATTCTTGTCTTTTTATTTTTTGGATACTATTAGATATCGGGGGTTGTATGGAATTCCAACTGCTAGACTGTGATTATACAATTGTTAATGAGAAGCCTGTGATACGTCTTTTTGGTAGGACAGCTGAAGGTAAATCTGTGTGCGCATTCCATGAGGGATTCAAGCCTTATTTTTATGTGTATGGTGATTATGAATCTGTTTTGAAAGGCAACCCACAGGTTATTAATACAGAGGAGGTAAAAAGGAAGCTTGTTCTTGATGATAAGGAATCTGAGGATCTGACTAAGATCACTATCCAGAATCCCAGCAAGACACCTGAGTTAAGGGAGATGTTGTTGAAGGGTGGAGTGCGCGTTTTTGAGGCCGACATACTTTTCAGGTACAGATTCTTGAATGATAAGGGAATTAATGGGTGCAGCTGGATTAATGCAGATGTTATTTCAACGCCGACAGAGACTGTTAACGGGGATCTGAAGGTTCAGATAAAGAGTATGAAGTCTAGTAAAAGGATAGAGGATGTAGATTTCAAATTACTTGCTTTTGATATTGAATGCATCTCAAGTGCTGGCGGGGTTCCTGACCCAAAAAAGGATCCTGTGATTATGGTTGCTTTCAATTTCAGTCACCCATATAAGGGAAAGAAGAAGCTTGTCATCTCAACACGGCCTGATATTGAGGTTATGAACTTTACAAGTGAAAAGGAGATGCTGGAAGGATTTGTTAATATCATAAATGAATATGATCCTGATGTTATTACAGGATTTAATGTGAATAATTTTGATCTTCCATATATGCTGGAAAGGATGCAGAAGGAGGGAGTCCGGCCGGTTTTCGGTAGATGCAAACAGAAGTCTGTGTTTGCAAAGAAATTTATGAGCAAGACAAAGGTCTCTATAGTGGGCAGGGTTGTTGTTGACAGCTTCGAGCTTGTGAAAAAGGATTTTTCATTGAAGAGGTATAATCTGGACTCTGTTGCTAAAACCCTGCTTGGGGAAAAGAAGGTGGATGTTAAACACTCTGATATTGAGAAATTGTGGAAAGGAAATGCTGCAGATTTCAAGAAGCTCATAGAGTATAATATACAGGATGCCGTCCTTGCAATGAATCTTGTAAGAAAGCTGAATCTGATGGATAAATATATTGCTCTTTCTAAGGTTTCAGGCACTCTTCTACAGGACACACTATCAGGTGGTGAGAGCACACGGATAGAAAACTTCCTTTTGAGGAGATTTAATAGGGAGGGGTTTGTTTTCCCTAATAGGCCCAGTGCGGCTGCAATAGAGATCAGAGAGGAATCGAGAAAGGTTGAACTGAAGGGTGGATTTGTTTTGGAGCCCATAAAAAATCTACATAGTAATGTTGTTGTTTTGGATTTCAAATCAATGTATCCATCGATTATCAGGAGCTTTAATATATGTCCTACTACTCTTGTGAGGGGAAAGAGCGATCGAAAGGATTTGTTAAAAACAGTTTCCGGGGCGCGCTTCTTGCCTGTGAAGGAGAGGAAGGGTATCATACCTGCCATTCTGGAGGAGTTGATGAATAGGAGGCAGGAGGTTAAGAAGAAATTACGAGGGGAAGATGACTTCTATAAGAGACGGGTGTTTGACGCAGAACAATGGGCTCTGAAGATCCTTTCAAATGCTTTCTATGGTCATATGGGGTATTCAAGAGCGAAGATATATAATCTGGAGATTGCAAATGCGATAACAGCAAGTGGAAGGGATATAATTCAAAAGACAAAAGATGTAGTGGAGAAAGAATATAATTATAAGGTGGTGTATGGGGATACTGATTCTGTGATGGTTAAGTTGGATGTTGATGATTTTGACAAGATAAGGGTGATTGCTGAGAAGATATCTTCGGATATGACAAAGAAGCTGCCTGAATCTATTGAGTTGGAGTTTGAGAAGATATTCAAGCGGTTCCTTCCTCTTACCAAGAAAAGATATGTTGCATGGAAATTTGAATTGGGTAAGGATGGATGGAAAGAGGGATTGGAAATGAAGGGGATTGAGACTGTCCGACGAGACTGGTGTGAACTTGTTTCTGAAACAATGAAAAAGGTTATAGAGATTGTGCTGAAGAAGGAAGATATTAAAGGGGCTGTGAAGTATTTCAATTCCGTTGTCACTGACCTGAGTGAGGGGAAAATAGACCTACAGAAGCTTGTTATTACCAAGAGTATGACAAAGCTTCCTAAAAATTATGCAGGCATGCAACCTCATATAGAACTTGCGAAGAAGATGCAGATCAGGAATCCTATGGAAGCCCCTGGTATTGGGGATAGAATAGGTTATGTAATAGTTAAGGGTATTGGCCTGCTTTCTTCACGTGCAGAGGATCCTGCTTATATAACTGAAAAGGGACTGCAGGTAGATCCCAAATACTACATAGAGAATCAGTTGCTTCCTCCTATGGAGAGGATATTTGCTTCACTAAGTATATCCAAATCCGAGCTTCTTGGAAATGGAAAGCAGATGGGCATCTTCGAGGCAATGAAGGGGACACCCCCAGTGCAGCTCTCATTCTCAGAAACCAATGGCTTCATCTGCACGAAGTGTAATAAGTCTCATACCCGCGTGCCTCTGATCGGCTTCTGTGACTGTGGGGGGTTGATTGCGTTTTCTTCACCCAAGGGTGTCGTGGATGTTGTGACTTTGAATTAAACTTTTATTTCATTTTC
>JBDRNB010000101.1:0-2291 GCA_043811635.1 Candidatus Aenigmatarchaeota archaeon | reverse complement strand
GGGAGAGCATGAGTAAAAAGTCTAATTCCTTCTATCTATGGTATATATTTGAGTTAAAACTTATTATAATTGATGAGAAAGGAATTTTTACTGTTTGGTCTTTTGTCAATAATTATAGTTATTTCTGGATGCACCCAATCAAAGACAACCCCCACAATATCAGGAACCCAGGAACTGGTGCTTAATGAACAAGACCTTCAGCAACTTGGGATGACGAGCGATGGAATTGACTGCTACACAGAGGAAGAATATACAAATATTGTAGATTCATCGCCGGGGCAATACACCTTCTGTAACTTCACTATAAAAAACTTGAATGATACCGAAGTAGTGATTGAATTGAAGAAATTTACAAATATCGAAGCCCTAAATGGCACATACCAATATGACTCCTCGCACTTGTACAGCATCGAAGGCCTTATAGGCGAGAATGAATATGGGGATATGAGCAGATTTCGTGTTAACAATGAACATGATTATGGAGGTCAGTACAATGAACCAGGCATATACTATTATCATCTTTGGATTACCAAAGATCTATATCTCATTCACATTACTTCTAAAGGAATCATGGAAGCTGAAGAGTATATTTCAAAAATAGGGCGGCAGATCTTGTCAAAGTTCGGGTAAATATTCAATTTCACGTTAAACTTCATTTGTTGTCGAAGAGTGGCATGTCGGACATTCCGATGCGTCTTAATATATTATTTTTATATTTCAACGGCTCCTGAAATTTTTCCGATAGTATTAGATACTCTTCCTTGATTTTCTTCGGTTGTGGGCTTGGCAAGTCCTTCAGTCTGTTGAATATAGCCGGATCAAGAACTGCCGATCTCCCAATCATGACCCCATTTATCCCGATGTCTTTAAGGTATTCCACCTGCTCCATTGTTCTGATGTCGCCGTTTGCGATGATGACCTTCCCAGTCTTGGCACATTCTTCGTAAACCTCGAAATCTGCAGGACTGGCATAGGTCTGCATGCCATGCCTTGCATGAATTACAAAGAAATCTGCATCAGCAGACTCTATTATCTTAAGATAAACCTTGTACTCCTTTTCCTTCTCGTTCATTCCCAATCTCATCTTTATGGAAACATCAAAGCCATAGTCCCTGAATATGTCTATTATCTTTCTCGTCTTGCTTATCTTCCTAATCATGGCGCATCCCTGCCCGAACTTTATGACATCCGGACTCGGACATCCTAGATTGATATTGAAACCACGGAAGGCCTTGGACGGCTCGAACATGTCAAGAAACTTCCTGAAATGCTGCTCCTTGCTACCAAGAAGCTGTATAACTGTAGGGGTTTCATCTTTACACTCTAGCCTAGACCATGTGCTTTTGTTGTTCTTCGCGAGAGCTCCTACCTTGGCCATTTCAGTGAACGTCAGGTCGGCACCGTATCTATGGCAGAGAGTCCTGAAAGCATTACTTGTCATATCCTCTAGAGGAGCCAGCATGAATGTAAATCCTGTCAGAAAATCACCTATTAATATTTGAAATCGTGTTTTTAATTCTTCTAACTGCCTTATCAAATTGAGTAAAATTTTATGTTTATTTTTTATCGTGATTCTGTTCTTAGCACATTTTCCTTTGGGATTCTCATAAAAATCGATATCAAACGGCTATTAGAGCCCTGGATGACTTCTGCCGGTGTTCTCATTACTTCCGTGGAACCGAGGCCATGCTGCACCGGGCAGATAATCATATGCATCTACTTTAATCTTATAAAGTCCGTCATCTGCAAACTTAATTTTATAAACTCCTGCATAAACATAACCATATCTAAGAGTAGGAGAACCAGATGGGAAATCAGAGAACCCCTTTCCAATTACCCAAACAATTTCACCAGTGTCTTTGTTAATTGAATAGAATTTTCCATCAGTATTTGTTTCAGAACCAATATATAATCTGTTATCATCTCCTAAAAGCGGGGAATTATACAAATCGGCTCCAATATGATTCATCCAAAGAAGTGTCCCATCTTTCCTGATAGCGTATAAATTACTTTCCATGTTTGATTTCGTTCCAATATATAATGTGTCATTTTCATCAACTGCTGGACTGGCTGTAAAGCGCCCTGTGGCCCCCGTTGGTATCATTGACCACAATATTTCTCCAGTTTCAGTATTAACATGGTTTATTGTGTTCCCAACAACAGCATAAAAACTATTTTCATCAGTTAAAAATGCAGGAGTAGAATACACATACGCCGATCTTCCGCCTCCACCACCGTTTGGATTTCCACCCTCATTCTCCAGAATATTATTATCGAGTAGTGTTGACCAT
>JBDRNB010000100.1:0-8348 GCA_043811635.1 Candidatus Aenigmatarchaeota archaeon | reverse complement strand
CCCATGATCTTGTTTTTTTCCTCAACCAGTATTGTGTCTGTCTTCCTGTTTATCATCAGCTCTATTACGTTCTTAATTGGTGTGGACTGTGTTATCTTGAATATGTCCTTCTGCATAATTGACGTTATTGGTGTGTCTTTTGCTTTTTGTTTCTCTCCATATTTCTCCCCTATCTTTGATCTCTGTCTTATGATGTCTGCCTTCAGAAGATCTATTGTTGTTACTAGACCTTCTGCTTTTCCGTTTTTGTTTAGAATAGGTATTCTAGCGACATCCATCTCCTTCATAACTGAGATGACAGTGCTTATACTGTCGTCAATGCTTGCACAAAAGGGGTATTTCATAATGTCAGAAGCTTTCTTTTTCTTCAGTGATTCTGCGTCTTTCACCATCGCAAGGATGCCTAGCTTGGTAAGTATGTATGTCTCGTCGTGTGTTATTGGTACTATATTATAATTGTTGACAAGAACCGAGTCTATCACGTCGCTGATTGGGGTTTCAGGTGATATTGGATTTATATGTTTGATAAACTGTTTTACCTCTACCTCGTCTGGGTTGTTTACATTCCTTCTTGATATATCCCTTGCAGATACAATGCCGTAGTATTTGCCATTTTTTTTGATAATCACGTTATATACCCTTTCCTCAAACATTTTTGAGGTAACCCTGGCTACACTGTCTTTAGGGGTGAAAATAATTGCTTGTTCAGAGAATTCTAGTAAATTCATATTATTTGTTTGGTTGAAGAAGGATTTAAATTCCAGATTGTTTTATCTTCTTCATTTCGCCTGAAATATAACCAGCAAGTATATTACGTATTTTTTTGGACTTGATATCCTTAACCTCTCCAAGTGCCTTCTTATTAGTATCAAAATCTTCAGTGAACTTCTTTCCATGTTCTCTGATTAGATCATCTCCAAGCGTCTTGATTGCAATTATTTTTATTCTTCCCATGTCTCTCTTTTCTCCGAAGGATTTATAAATGGGGCAGGAGGGATTTTCAGTGCAGCTGAAAACACATCAACAGCACATTTGAACCCCCGACAACACGATCTTCAGTCGCGTGCTCTCCCGGGCTGAGCCAACAGTTCCTTTCGGAATTACTGCCCCAGTGCCCCATTATATTAGTATGTAACATATCCTATGTCAAACACCTTTTTATCTATTATCCTGCCTGTTTTACATAGTTTATTCATGTCGAATAGTGTTTTCTTGGATGTTTCAGAAAAATGATCCGAGCATATGTAGATTGTTCCGAGCTCTCTGTGCTTGTTTCTTGTTAAATCAAGTTCAAGCAATACCATCTCCTTTGTAGGCATTCTGCTACATTCTAGGCAGTTGCATTCCTTTGCCCCTTTAACAAGATCAAAATTCCTTGCCAAGTAAGTTGCTGAACTCATAATACCTCAAGTATATCTATGTTCTATTTGATTTAAACCCACAAGAATCGGGTAACCATCAATTCTTAATATTTCCAATGTGTTATAAGTTGGTCTGCTGTGAAGCGCTATTAAGCGTCCTGATACATCATACTGTCCTATTGAGTTTGTTCTCCATATTATATGCCTCTTTCCATCTCCGTCTGGACCTGAGGGAATAAAATCATGTTTTAGTCTTATATGTACATCTTTCTCCAGGTCTCCAATTCCAAATAATGCCATAGCTATTTGATTCATACGCCCCAGGAAGGATTTGAACCTTCGACCTACCGGTTAACAGCTTCGCCTGCTTCAAGATTACTTGCGCAATCTCAAACATCGGGCGCTCTACCACTGAGCTACTAGGGCATGCCTATTTGGCATAAGAAAATATGGATGTTTGGGGTTTATATATTATTTTTCTCTATGTTGGAGACTGTTCCTTTAAGGGTTATCCCATCTTCTGTTATGGTAATGTCTCCTGTGAATCCTATGACTTCTACCTTACTCTTATCTGTTTTTTCAGACCAATCATCATGTATGATCTCAACCTCTATATCTTCCAGTATTATCTTGTTAAAACCGGTTTCCTTTATGATTGTTTTCTGGAGTATGGATGTCGCCTCCATCTCTTCTGGTCCTGTGAATGTCAGTATTTTGTTTTCATAGTCTGCTATCACATTTCCCTTGAAGTTCTTGAATATAACTGGAGATATTTCAACAGATGATGGTATTTCTATGGGGATAATCAGTATGTTTGGTTTTATTTTTATTTCAACCTCCTGGGTTCCTGTGGTGCTCAGGCTTGCTGAAGATCCGCCGAGCCATTGTGATATCTTATCTGTGAATCCCGAGAATGTATCTCCTATTCCAAATCCGCCCATTAAGGTTGAGGAAACAACTAATAGAGCGGCAAAAGAAGCTGCAAGTATTTTCCAGTCAAGCATGTTATGAATTATCAATTTAATATTTATAAGTCTAATACAAGTTAATACAAGTATCAGTGATTTTATGCTTCCGCTCGTTTTGGCCCAGTTCGGTATGGACAATAACATATACTCATGGCTAGCTTATATGGTATTGCTCATGATATTTTTCTTCTTCTATCCAAGGATTATGGTAACACAGATTATGTGGAAACTGGAACGGGTTGTGGCAAATATGGAAGAGATGTCAGAAAAGGGGAAGGTTTTTTTGTTGAGGGAGATTTCTAAAAACCCTGATAAGGAAACAAAGGATATGTTGAATAACTTCTTTGAATTCTTCTTCATTCCTCCTGTGACACTGGATCCCATGGGATCTGTGAAGAGGCTTGATCATCTACTCAAGGCGCAGAAGAATAGGTTCAATTATTTTGTAAATCGAATAGTACCGAAATACACAGATGATGAAAAGGCTAACATAACAATGGGCCTTGCTGCTGGTATTTCACTTTATGATATAACAAAGATTGTGCGTCATTTTGTTGAGCTGGCAAAGAAGACAAAGAGTATACAGATAGCCATGATCGTGCAGATGCAGCTGCCTCTGATAGAGAGTATGGCTAAGTCTCTTTACAAAGGAACAATTGCACTTTCCAAGGGACAGCCAATAGGAGACGCTGCAGGCCCTTATGTGGCTGCCACTTTAATTGGAGATAAAAAAACAATTGAGATAGAAGAGGACATAATAATGGGAAGGACAACTATCAATGGACGCACTGTGTTTATCTTGAAGGCGCGGGGACCTGGAGGAAGGATAGGATCTCCTGGTAAGGCTGTTGAGAAGATAATCAAGAAGACAAAGATTGCTAAGGTGATAACAATTGATGCTGCTGCAAAGCTTGAGGGTGAGAAAACAGGAGGAGTTGCAGAGGGGGTTGGTGTTGCAATGGGTGGTCCTGGTGTTGAGAGGTCTTATATAGAGAATATAGTTACGCAGAGAGACATACCACTTGATTCTGTTATAATTAAGATGAGTCAGGAAGAGGCAATCACACCTATGAGAAAGGCTATAAAGGATGCTGTGCCAAAGGCCATTGAGGCGGTTTATAGAAGTATTGATATGGAGAAGAAGGGTAGTAATATAATCATTGTTGGTGTTGGTAATACATCAGGCGTTGGTAACACAAAGAAGGATCTGGAGAAGGTAGCAGACTGGATAGAAAAGAATGAGAAGAGAATTCTGGCGCAAAAGAAGAAAAAGGATAACTAATTTCTGATCATGAAATTTGATTGATATTAAAAACTCCTTCTCATATATAATTTATGAAAATTGTTTCTGATTTGCACATACACTCACGCTTTGCACAGGCATGTAGTAGGAGCATAAACATAGCAAACCTGGAGAAATACGCAAGGATGAAAGGCCTCAATCTTCTTGGAACAGGTGATTTTGCTCATCCTCTATGGAATAAGGAGCTCAGGAGCGAGCTTCAGGAGGATGGCTCTGGTATCATAAGGACCAAGACTGGATTCCCTTTCATACTCCAGATGGAGATATCCAACATGTATTCACAGGGTGGGAAGGGAAGAAGGGTGCATAATCTGTTGTACGCAAGGAGTTTTGAGGTAGTGGATCAGATTGTGGAGGCACTGCTCAAGAAAGGCAGGCTTGATTATGATGGTCGCCCTATTTTCGGCTTCAGCTGCGTGGAGCTCGTAGAGATGATGAAGGGAATAGATAAGGATATAGAGATTGTGCCTGCACATGCATGGACTCCTTGGTTCAGTGTGTTTGGATCAAAATCTGGATTTGACTCGATTGAGGAGTGTTTTCAGGATCAGGCGAAGCATATACATGCGATTGAGACTGGTTTAAGTAGTGATCCTCCTATGAACTGGAGGATATCTGGCTTGGATAAATACACTCTCTTATCAAGCTCTGATAGTCACTCGTACTGGCCGTGGCGAATTGGGAGGGAGGCTAATGTGTTTGAGTTGCCTGAGCTGACATATAACAATGTTATGAGTGCGATAAAGGAAGGTGACCCCAAGAGATTCCTCTACACACTGGAAGTGGATCCATCATATGGAAAGTATCATGTAGATGGGCACAGGGAATGTGGGATCTCTATGACTCCTGATGAATCAGCTAAGGCAAATAATATCTGTCCTGTATGCAAAAGGCCCCTAACCATTGGTGTTCTGAATCGTGTCGAGGAACTTGCTGATAGGCCAGAAGGATATGTTCCTAAAAACAAGGTCCCATTCAAGCATGTGATGCCACTGTCTGAGATCATATCATCTGTTCTTGGCATCAATCAATTATACTCCAAGAAGATATGGTATGCTTACACAAAACTTGTAGATGTGTTTGGTTCTGAGTTAGCTGTCATGCTGGATGCGTCAAGAGGGGATATGCAAAAGGTTGTTGATCCAAAGCTTGCAGGTGCAATAGTTGATCTGAGGGATGGAAAGATTGAGATCAAGCCTGGCTATGATGGTGTTTATGGAAAACCATTATTTGAGAATGTGCCTGAAAAGGAAGTGGTTAAGAAAGTAAGATCACAGAAGAGTTTGAGTGACTTTAGTTAGGAGAATGTTTGACAACTATCTGTGTTGATTTTTCAATAAGGTATTCGTACTCAGCTGTAACTGTTATTGGCCTCTTTACAATTGAGTTGATGGGTATATCTATGGCCTCCACCTTACATGTGACTGAGTTTGACTGTCCTTTATACAAGCTGATCTCCATTTCAGAGCAATCAAGTAGGTGTAGGTGTGGATCCATGTCAAAGGATAATTTTACTCTATCCTGATTGAAATATTGTTCACAGCTTGGCTTGTAGCATGCAACTCCTTTATCTGCATTTGTTATTGTTATCTTGAGTGGAAAGACGACTGTGTCTTCAAAGGATATGATTGGCTCTGTTGATAGACCAATTGACACTGGCCCTCCTGTAGAGCCTGTGACTGTTATTGGAAGCTGTTGGCCCGTGTCCTGAAGTCGTCTTAGCTCGTTTCTTGGCACTATGGATACAGAACTTATTGTTGTGCTCGTATAATCATAATATGCCCTGAGAACAGGCGTATAAGTGACTGAGAGCCCTTCTGGCACTCGGGGAGCTTCGTATGTCCATGTGCATGTTTTTGTCTCTCCTTCTGTTCCTGCAAAACCACTTGACTCTACCAACCCAAACCCTGTTGCGCATTCTGGTTGTTTATGTAAAAGAAACTTCCAGTCCTCTATGCCGACTATTTCAGTAGTTATAAATTCAGCTGGAATGACTCCATTATTCTTAATCCTTGCTATGAAGTCTACACGCTCTGTAGAAAACACCTCTGTGAAATCTGGCTCGAAATTGATTATAACCAAACCTACTCCTGCTGGTGCAATGGGTTGAGTCGTACAGCCTGAGATAAATATCAGCACAACAGGAATTAGTATTAGTAACCGCATATTTATTATTCTTTTTTCTCGTTTAAATCCATGTAAAAGAACTAGCCACCGAAAACTGTTATTGATGTGCTTGCATCTACTGCATATCTGTAGTAAAGCTCCACAGTTATCAAACCTTCCTGTTTAATGTTTGGTGGATCCACAACCTCTAGCTCGCATGTGATATCTATATCCCTTCCCTGGAAAAGATCTACAGGAACAAATGATGTGCAGTCCTCTCCATATCCACTTGACACAAAGCTTGTGCCGCTTGGTGGCTCTATATATACGTCAACTGGGTATGTTCTGTCTGTTGGGAAAAATCCTGATGTAAATCCTTGGGGCTGGACAATACTCTTGCCTGATGAGAACTCTGCGTTTTCAATATGTATGTTTATCGGGAAGATGTCATAGGTTTGCCCTGATCCTGATCCTGAGGATTTCACATAGTTGCCTGTCTTTATCTCAACAACCATTGGGCCGGCACTGTACGTTGTTGACTTGCTTGGAAGTGTTTGGCCCTGCTGCATGATTCTTCTCAATTCATCCTGATCCACAATTGTGATTGGTTTTTGTGCGATTGTTGTATAATCATAAGAAACCCTGGCCTGTGGGGTGTATGTGAACTGCGTTCCCTTTACCAGATCTGGTGCCCTCAATTCATTCCAATAATAGTTTCTTGTTGCTCCCTGAACACCAGATTCTCTGTCTGCTGCTATAAGGTCGCCTAAGGTTGGATTCTCGTCAAATGTTCCCCATTCATTTGGGTTTATTCCAGTAAGCTCTGCTTCGACGTTTGTTGCCTTCATGTCTCCCATGTTCTGCACCTCAAGCTGCAGGCTTACCTTCTCATTAGAATGTAATTGGGGAAAGTCTGGTGCGAATGCATTGATCACAACACCATTGCCGCCTGTTCCTCCACCCTGTGTACATCCAGAGACAAAAACTGTTAATAGAACAGGAAGTAGGAAAAGAAACATTCTCTTGTTGGACTTTTTTGATTTTCGCATCAAAACAACACCAAATCGTATGATTAATATATGTTTTCATAAATTTATAAAGGTATTAAAATCCTAGAGGCGTGACCTCAACCTTGACAGAATCCCTGAACTCATATTCATATTCCATGTCAACTGTAATTGTTCTTGTTGTCTCCTTTGCAACCTGATCCTCAGTTAGCGTGTTTATCTCACACAACATCTTTGATGATTCTCTATTTATGAGTTTTATGTCGTCCTCTGGGTGCCCATTCTTGAATCTACATGTATCAGTCATGGTTAATGCCTCTTCCCCTCTGGGGAAATAAACTGTAATGTCTTCCTTACTTATGTGAGCTTCTTCTGTTTTTTGTGGATCTGGTTTGAAAGAAACTGGGAAACCGTTTCCCTGATTCTTTATCTGAAGTGAGATGGTTGTTGTTGTTCCAACCCCAGCTCTTGATGCAGGCACTGGCTGCTGATCCTCAACCATTAGTATGGCTTTCAGTGGACCCTTTCCAGTGATGGTAGTTGATGATATTTCTTTGTATGTGCCCTGCTGCATCTGCCTCTCAAGCTCTGTAGGATTGATGAACGTGATTGTTGTCAAGCCATTTGTTTTGTATTTGTATCTTACGTAAACCTGCATACCGTCCTCGGGGCATGTTATTGGCAGTGGTATGTCTTTGTCTGGAGAAAGTATCCATGAAACCTGTTTGATCTCGTCCTGGAAGAGGCTACCTATTGTGCATGTTTCCAGGGTTGTTGTGTCAGGTGTTCCAGGACACTCCAAGGTTTCTATCTCAAAGAATCCCTTACAGTAATTATACAAACTGACCGTAACAGCATCTTCCATTTCTGCTCCTCCCTGGTTCTGTATGTATGCCGTTATACGTGTCTGCTGGCCTGCAGATATCTTTGAAGGAACTGCTGTAAGATCCTTGATAACAACAACGTCTTCGCCGTAGCTAACCATATTATTGCACCATGGGCATAGCGAATCCAATGATGTACATCCTGAGACTGCCACAACAGCTATCAAAGCCACAATTAGAATCAACCCTTTCATTGTTTATAGTTAGTATTATCAGATTTATATTCTTGGGAATTGGTATTTAATTATGAAAGGTCAGATGGTATTTGAATTCGTGATAGCTGCTGTCCTTCTTTTTGGAATAATCATCTACTCCATAACACTTCTTAACACAAATGTCTCTCAGTTTAGAAGTGACTCATATCAGAATGATCTGGAGGTACGGGCAATGCAGATGTCTGAAATGTTGGTGCATAATATGGGGGATTATAGTAATCCTGATTCCATACTTCTTGGGCTTGCCTCAAATTGGTCTAATATAAGTTTGGTTGATGTGGATAATCTGAAAACAAGCTGTGATGACCCAAACGAGTATGCGAAGTTATTGGATAACTTCAATCTTCTTGAATCTCCATACATGTCTTCAAAATCCAACTATGATTTCCGTATCATTGTTCAAAATACAACTGATGTGCTTGTCGATTGCAAGGACTCTACAATAAGTGATCTCCCCTCGAATGTATATGTTTCTCACGCACAAAGGATTGCGCTTTCAGAGGA
>JBDRNB010000099.1:0-4105 GCA_043811635.1 Candidatus Aenigmatarchaeota archaeon | reverse complement strand
ACCTGGAGTTAAGGAATCTATTGAGAGATTCGAGCCACTTTACAAATTAGGTATTGTCTCTGGAAGTTCATTGTATGGGGTTCAGAGTGTTATTAGAAGGTTGGGTGTAGAAGGTGTTTTCGATCCAATAGTGTCTTTTGGGGATTACAAACAATACAAACCTCATCCAGAACCTTATCTACTGGCTCTACAAAAATCTGGGGAAACCCCTGGAGAATCCGTTGCATTTGAAGACACCGAATCAGGTATAATCTCAGCGCATGGAGCTCATATTCCTGTCATTGGTGCAACTATAGGTAGCAGAGGCAGACAAGACTTATCAGATGACAATAGAATTGTTGAGACACTGGATGACGTGACAGTAGATTTGATTGAGAGTTTGAACTAAATCAATCTCTCCTTGTTCTGTGGGAATGCTGTGGAGTGCCTTATGTCCTTGGTTCCGAGTATGAACTGTGTTATTCTGTTCAGGCCGAATCCGCAGCCTGCGTGCGGAATGCTTCCCTTCTTCAGAACATCTAGATACCAGCTGAAGTCTTCAAGCGTTCCTCCCTTCTTCTGTAATTGCTTGAACATATAGGAAGTTTTCAGTCTTGATACCAGTTCGTCGTGTTCATGCTCTCTTTCTGCTGAGCCCACAGCTTCGCCAGAGTGTGGCAGAAGCAGGTCAGTTGAATTCACAACCTCCGGCTTGTCCTTGTTTTTCCTCATGTTGAAGAACTTGATCTCCTTCGGATAGTGTGTCACGAAGAGTGGCTTGTTTCCGAAGTGTTCTACAAGCTTTTCTTCATCCTTGCTCTTAAGGTCAGCCCCAAATTCCAGGCCCAGGAGGTCTATTGCATGCTCGTATGTAATCTTCTTGAAGGGGATTGATATATCCTGCAGCCTTTTCTTGTCTATGCCAAGCAGCTCCATCTCTTTTTGTTTGTTCTTCAGAATAAACTGTACCATTGAGAAGATCGTTCCCTCTATGTGAGACATCAGCTCATTCAGGTCGCATGGCAGTTCTATCTCCACAAGCGTAAACTCAGTCAGATGTCTTTCATCCACAGAAGGCTCTGCCCTGAAGCTCGGTCCTACACAAAACACTCTCCCAAGTCTGGGCACAAAGGATTCTAAATATAACTGGCCGGTTTGTCTGAGATATGCTTGCCGGCCAAAAAAATCAAGTCCGAACAATGTGTCCATGTTCTCGCATGAACCTGTTGCTCTTGTTATATGAGGCACAACAACCTCTGTAAATCCATTCGCGTCAAAATAAGCACGCGCTCCCCTCAGCAGCTCTGCCTCAATCTTAATCACTGCATCAGTCTGCTCTTCATTCAATTCTCCACTCAGTTCTATAGTCTCCTGCCTAACACTATTCATATCAAAACCTCCTTCAATTGGTTAATTAATTTGTTTTGCCCTTTCTGCTCTTTCAGAAAGCCATCTATATGATTCCCCAGATAATCCACCATTTCCAATCTCATCTTTGATTGCTCCATAAAAGGAATCAAATTCAGGATCATCATCTGGGTTTCGTCTTAGACAAGCAACATCTCCACCCTGTTGAAATTCTATAATAGGACCAGAATAGTCTCTTCCTATTACCTGCGTTGGGTTAAGATTAACATAATGTCTGTCTCTCTGACGTGTTTTTATATTATATGTTTCTGGATGAATATCAGTTGTATCAACTATCCACATGACAGGTGGTAAATCAAGTAACTCACCCGCCCTATAAATTGTTATTTCTGTCATATCATAATCAGGACCTAATTTAGAGGCAGGCAATCTAATTTTTTCAACATTCATTTTATCACAATTATATCTCAGTGTTGTATTTTTTATCCGCATTAGTGTCAGAAAATATGTAATAGTGTTGTATTTTTCGATAGGTTTAAAAACACCCATTCCAAAACATATTTGATGAGGTTGAGTAGTTCCACAGTCAAAAAAATAAATGACTTTGTGTATACAAAACCCCGTACCATACAAGAGATAGCTCAACTTGTTTCTAAGAACTGGCGCACTGCTGATGGTTATGTGAACGAGATTGCAAAGGAGACTGGATCCCTTGCTGTCAGAACATTTCGCGGCGGGACAAAGGGCGCACTCAAGATTGTCTTCTGGAACAATATAGAGAAGATCCACTCACTTGAATTCCAGGAAAAGCTTCTCAAGAGGATTGAATCAACAACCGTAAAGGAATCCTTCTCGCCACTGGACATCTACCAGTATGTGGATGCAGATAAGAGGAGAGCTGTTATAAGAAACATAAAGAGAACATCAGACGATAACATAAAGGATTATTTAAAAGCTGGCCAGAAGCAGATACTCAGCTTCTCTGGAAACTTGTCATGGATAAACAACACAGAACAGAATGAAAAGATCATCTCAGTAATTGAGGAGCTTGCACATAATAACATCTCAATCAAAATACTTTCAAGGGTCACGATAGATAGCATAAGTAGCGTAAAGAAACTCTACTCCATAAATGAAGCAGTTGGAAAGAATGTGATAGAGATTCGCCACAAGGAGCATCCACTCCGCGGGTTTGTCATAGATGACAACCTGGCAAGATTCAGGGAAGTCCGTGACCCAATGGATCCAAAGGAAGGCATATCAGAAAAGGTGCTGCTATTCTACGAAATCTACGACAAGGAATGGGTTGAATGGTTCCAAAAAGTGTTCTGGTATTTTTTCAGGATAGCTGTCCCGGCAAAGAAGAGAATTAAGGACCTGGAAACAATCCAGAACTTGTACAAGTTTAGCTGAACTTATATATAATCAATTTCAATAGATAACCATGGAAAAGGTTGGTTTAAGACAGGTTTTGTTGTACAAAGGAGAGGATGGCTTTTGGGTAGCTGAATGCCCAAGCCTGGTTGGCTGCGTAAGCCAAGGCAGGACAAAAGAAGAGACATTAAAAAATATAAAAGAAGCTATTGAATTGTATATAGAATCCCTGAAGGATGATAGACTTCCTGTTCCTGAAGAAAAATACGAGGCTATGGCAGTGATGGTGTAATGTCCAAATTGCCAGTTATTTCTGGAAAGGAATGTGTGAAGGCTCTTACAAAATCGGGATTTCATGTAAAAAGAAGAAAAGGCAGTCATATAATAATGAGAAGAGACAATCCATTCGCTCAAGTTACAGTGCCCGATCACAAGACATTAGACAGAGGAACTCTAAAAGCGATAATAAAAGGTTCTGGATTAACCACTGAAGAATTTCTTAGGTTGTTATAGGGTAGTTTGGAAATGACACAAAACTTGTACAAGTTCAGTTAGAACAGCTTAAAACCAGCAGGCTGTATACCTGTCTGAATCAGGTCAAACTTCGCATGTTTTCCCTCAGCCAGATGCCTGTGTTTTGCAATCGTTACTTTTCTCTCTGATGTTCTTCCTGTTCGCTCGAAGAATAGGATTGTCTTGGACCAGTATTTCAGCAGGCTTCCTCCCACTACTTCGTCTTCCCCTGTGTCCCAGTTCTTGAATGTATGCGCTGTGACCAGCACAGGTATGTTCTTTTCCTTTGCTATCCTAGCTAGAACAGACATCTGTTTGGATAGTTCTCTGTTCGCTTCGATTGTCTCTATCTTTGGGTCTGCATATTCAAGCCTGTAGAGTGAGACAAGGGAATCAACTATAATTAGGTCAGCCTCCTTGTTCTGAAGGCCTCTTATCACATTCCCCTGCTCTGTAAAATCAGATGGTTCAAGCAACTCTATATTATTTCCTGCAAATTCAGGATAGATTTGTTTCACCCTCTTCTCAGACAGGCCTGATTCTGTGTCCACAAATATGACCTTGCCTCCTTTTCTCAGACAGTCTGTCATTGCAATTATGCATGCGCATGTCTTTCCTGTCCCAGGCCCGCCATAGAAATTTGTAATTGTTCTCGCTTCCATCTGCCCAATCAGACTGTGAAATGGCTCAGGCAAGATTAAATCCATGCTAATTTCTTGTTTTTGGGTGTTTTAAGTTTTCGGGGGAATGGATCGTGAATACTAAAACTTTACGAATTTTTCGTAATTTTTTCTTAGTTTATGTGTATTCCCTTGCCTTGCATATTCCATCCAGCCATTGATCTTTTCCAGTAGCTTCTCTTTGGATATTT
>JBDRNB010000098.1:0-2963 GCA_043811635.1 Candidatus Aenigmatarchaeota archaeon | reverse complement strand
ATGGGACATTGTGACAGCTGTCTCACCTGACATTCTGATATACACTCCTTTGTACGCATTCATCCTTGCAATCTTTCTGATGATTGTGCAGTTCCCACTTGGTTTCTATTCAAGCTTCGTATATGAACACAAATACAACCTTTCAAACTACAAGCTGAAAGGATGGTTTGTTGACTTTCTCAAGGAGACCCTAATATCACTGATATTCTTCATACCAGCAATCACTGTTTTGTATTATCTGATAATATTCACACCACTCTGGTGGTTGTATGCAGGCATCATATACGCTGTTGTGGCAACCATACTCGACTTCATGTTGCCTGTGATCCTTCTGCCATTCTTCTACAAGATAGAGCCTTACAAGAATGAGAAGCAGAAGAAGAAGCTGCTCGATATGGTCAGAAGAGCAGGCATCAGTAACATCAAGACTGTGCTTGTCGCGAATGAGAGTGAGAAGTCAAAGAAGCCCAATGCGATGTTCGCTGGTTTTGGTCACACAAAAAGGATTGTCTTGTTTGACACCCTAATCAACTATTTCACCCAAGATGAGACAGAAACTGTTATAGGGCATGAGCTAGGACACTACGTGAACAAGGATTCTATGAAGGGTATTCTAATAGACATAATCCTGATTTTTCCCATACTATATATAATAAGCTTGATACTGTCACCAGTAATAGTGTCCTTTATACCCATAGTAGCCACACTTCCTCTATTCCTGTTACTTTACGAGATAATAGAATTGATAATCATGCCATTCATAAACACATACAGCAGGCATGTGGAGAGAAAGGCTGATATATTCGCTTTGGATATATCGCGCAAGCCTGACGCACAGATATCAACAGAGAAGAGGCTCGCAGACATGGCACTTGGTGATGACTCTCCGCACCCATTCGTGGAATTTATGTTTTTCACTCACCCAGCAATCAGGAAGAGGATTCAGAGTTGTCTTGATTGGAAGAAGGAACACAAGAGGTAGGTTTTTATATAAGCCATCCAAATATAAGGCATGAGTGGAAAACTCAAGGCTTCTTGGCTATTCCTTATTGGTGTAGTTGTTATAATCGTCGGATTCTTCCTGTTCTTTCTTGAATATCTCAATCAGCAGTACAGCTTCATAATCATGCTAGTTGGTTTGCTGATTTCTGGAGTCGGAAGCGTGTATGGCAGAAAGAAGATAATGGGATCTGGCTTTGAGCCAAAACCAGAAAAACATGATGAGAAGCCAGTCGAAACTGAAGAGGATATAAAGGAACTTCTGAAGGGCATTGACAGTCCAAGAAAGGTAAAGCCGATTCAGAATCTTTCACAGAGCCAGCCTCCTCAGCAAGTAACCCAGCAAGTGGTTTCACAGCCTCGGGCAGCTAATCAAGAACAATCGGGAAGTGACATACAACAGATATTGAACCAACACATACAGGAATATGAAAAGAAAAAACCAGAAAAACCCATACAAGAGGAACCTGAGCCACAGCAGATTGTGCATCCATATCCGTATGCACAGCAGCAGTACAGCAGCACAGGCTATAACCAGCAACAGCGAGTTATAAAGGTCTACATCTGTCCCAAGTGTGGGGTAGAGAATGATCAGAAAAACATATTTTGTTACAAGTGTGGTAAGAAGATTCAAATGGGCGGCGGTAGCAGAAGAAAAACTAGTTAATTTCTCCCCAGCCGATCAGTCTCCATCTACCTGCAACCTGCCTAGATATTGTTATCTTATCTCCCTTATCTGCGCAGACAGGGATCTTCAGAACAACCTCAGCCTGATCCTTTTTTGCCGAAACAACAGAACCAACAGTTCTTGTGATTCCAACTGTAATAAGCAAAACATCATTCATCTTGATTGGATCCACATTTAGCTCTTCCTTTGAACCAACAACCCGCTCAAGCAGATTAGTTTTGAATGACATCCTTTCCATGACAGGCGGAAGTTTTCCAGGTGTGCCAAGCACATTACCTGAAAGCTCATCAGACTTCGTCAGGAATGGATCCAGTTCTGTAGACACACCAAGCAGCCCGCCTGGTAAGGTTTTATCCATGCTTACACCTGCTTGTTGAATGTCCACGATTTTTGTACTTATCGGTTGATACTTATTATCCAGCTTAAATCCAGGCCTTATCTCAACCACATCTCCCACAGAGAGCTCTCCTTCTACAAGAGAGCCTCCTAGTACGCCTCCCTGAATCTTACTTATCTGGATTCCTGGCTTGTTTATGTCAAACGATCTGGCTATAAACATTTTGGCTGGTTTTTTGGCATCCCTCGTGGGATCAGGTATTGTCTGTTCAATTGTCTCAAGAAGATGATCAATATTAACATCATGCTGAGCTGAAACAGGTATTATTGGAGCGTTCTCAGCAACACTGCCCTTCAGAAAATTCTTTATCTGCTTGTAGTTATCAAGTGCTTCATTCTGTGATACAAGATCTATCTTGTTCTGAACAACAATTATATTCCTGATGCCTACTATATCCAAAGCAGTCAGATGCTCACGTGTCTGAGGCTGCGGACACTTCTCATTTGCAGCTATCACAAGCAATGCCCCGTCCATTAGTGCGGATCCTGACAGGACAGTGGTCATCAAGGTTTCATGACCTGGCGCATCAACAATGGACACAGTCCTTACATACTGTCCTTTCTGGCCCCCAATCTTTTCCTCTATGGAATATTTTGGCTTCTTGGGGTACTTGTATATATCCATGTCAGCATATCCCAGTCTGATTGTGATCCCCCTCTTCATTTCTTCAGAATGCGTGTCAGTCCACTTCTTTGTCAATGCCTTTGTGAGGGTTGTCTTCCCATGATCAACATGGCCTACAATTCCTATGTTGGTTCTTGGTATATGTTTTGCATTTTTCTTTTCAGTTATTCTAACCACCTCATTTTATTAACAATAGTTGATTTCAGCATATTTAAAAGCCTTATTTAACATAAAAGATAATAAACTCTTAATACC
>JBDRNB010000097.1:0-7440 GCA_043811635.1 Candidatus Aenigmatarchaeota archaeon | reverse complement strand
TCAATTGTTTCATTCTCTTCTACTCTTCCGCCAAATCCATTGAATTTTCCCTTCCCAAATCCTATCTTCTTGTATCCCAAAAGGATCTTCTTTTCTTCAGGCTTAAACACGAAGCACAGTGTCATATGTTTCATAATTATACGCAAGATTGTTTTCTTTGATACTGTAACTTTCTTTTTGAAAAGAAAGTTAGATGCAGGAGGCAGGATTCGAACCTGCGAAGGCATTGCCCGAGCCCTAGGCGAAGCCTAGGGAAACTCTCTAAGCCATACGGTCCTTAGCCGCACCCCTCTAGCCCAAAAATGTTTGGCCGCTTGGGTACCCCTGCGTGATAATACTATATATGGAGTGTTATTTAAGTTATTTGTGCCTCTTCAGGCCTACGATGAAATGGTACATTGCATACAGCTCCCATGCGAATGGGCCGTAACCAAGGTATCCCAGAGCCGGCATTTCGAATATGTGAAAGAAGTCAACAAACGGAATGTTGTAATGCCATTGGGGTATTGCCCAGAAGTTCCAGAACTCCCACAAGAATCCGCAGATCATGCCTGCGACAAACAAGGAGACTGGGATCGTCATCTTCCTGTCTTTCAGGTGTCCTATTACACTTGGCCTCTTGTGTATATAGTTGTAAGGATCTATCAGGAGGAAGAATGCAAGCCATATGAGAGGGTAGAAATACAGCGGCGCGACAAGAGGCAGTATGAGGAATACCAGGCCCAGTAAAGTCAACAGGCGAAGGAATCTTTTTGTGATCATGTGTTTCCTCTTCAATTCAACATGATCGAACAAGTGGATTGCCCTGAGCAGATAGAATGTCTCGAAGACAGCGGGTATGACAGTTGCAAAGGAGATTGTAGCAAATATGTAGGATGCTGCCTTTCCCCCGAACCCAGCTATTCCTGTGTAATACCAATTACCAATCATCCATCCTATGCCTTCAAACATCCACCACACAGCAGCAGATAATAGTAGCATGAATATGAAGGTTTTGGGCCTGTTGTATATCAGAGACTTTCCACGGAGTTTGTAGACAAGCGCATCTATAAAGAATATGTAACCGAACCATATTATTGGAAAATACCACTGTGAAAAAGGCTGTATATGGAAAATGAAATTAAACTGTGCAAACGCCAGCATCAACAAACCTACGATGCCGTATATTCTGAACATAGTTCATAATTGGTGATGACCTGATAAATATTTTAAGATCAATTATACATAATTTGTACATAGAGTAATGCTGGGATTTGGGTAAAACTATTTAAGTTTTTACTATAATGGAATGAAGAAGATAAGTATGACTAGCAAGCTGAATGTGCCGCAACACATAGGAATTATCCCAGATGGCAACAGGCGATGTGCAAAAAGGCTTATGAAAACGCCTTGGAAAGGCCATGAGTGGGGAATTGAAAAAATCAAGCAGGTGTTTGATTGGTGTAAGGAGTTAGACATAAGAATACTTACAGTTTACTCACTGTCACTTGAAAATCTGGACAAGAGGCCTAAAAAAGAGATTGATTTTCTTCTGAGGCTTGCAAAGAAAGAGATAGACGAAACCATAAGCAATCCGAAAAGCTTCGTGCATGTGAACAAGGTAAAGATGAAATTCTTTGGAAGGCTGGATCTTCTTCCAAAATACCTACAGGAAGGCATGCAGGAACTGATGAATGTGACAAGGACTTACAAAAAATATTTCATAAACATGGCAATTGCATACGGAGGCAGAGAGGAGATTGTTCATGTATGCAGAGAGATTGCAAACGATGTCAAATCAGGAAAACTAAAGCCTGAAAACGTGAATGAATCTGTTATCAGACATAATCTCTACACAAACGGCTTCAGGGATCCGGACCTTATTATAAGAACAAGCGAGAACAGGCTTTCAGGCTTCCTGTTGTGGCAGGCAGCTTACTCAGAATTCGCTTTCATAGACGGCTACTGGCCTGACATGACAAGAGAGAAATTCATGAAGGCCATAAAACAGTACTCGAACACAGAAAGACGACTTGGAAAATAGACTACAAATACTCAGTGCTGCATTTTTCTCTTCTATAAACATTTGGTTCTCTTGGACCTGGCGACCTGTAAGAAAATGATTCATCACCATGAGTTCTATATCTTTTTTTATCCAAGTAGAGTTCCATGTTGATTCTTCGCTCTTGAATTTATAAGCTTGCGCTAGAAAAACTTCAGGCTCTCTGCGGCCTCTTCCTCTGATACGTCTTCGGTTTGTGGCTGTTGGTACTGGGTCTGCGGGTACTGAGAATAGTTTTGGTATGGCATGTGCGGCATGTCTGGCCTCTTCCTGGATTCAAGAAGATCGTAGAACAAGCGAGAGAACCTGTCAGAACAGGCCCTGCATTGGAATATGGATTTGATCAGAATCTTCACAGGATCAGCACCCTCAAGGACCTGTACTAATTCCTCCTCAGCAAGGTATGATCCGCCTCCGCACTTAGGACACTCCATAAAATAGTATTGGTCTTGAAAACTTAAATAAGAGGAATTATTTTGATTTTGTGTAGCTTACAAGATTGTGTGGAACACCTTCCTGTTGTGCACCCATTGAGTGGGGAAGCACTTCAGCCTTTTGATATAATTCTTGGATGTTTGATGCGCCTGCCTTTTCCATTGCCTTTCTCAATCCCTCCATCATGTAGGGGATCCACTTGCTGACAGGTCCCCTGTCCTCAACATATCCTGAGACACCTTCAGGCACCACAAGTGATCTGTCTCCTCTTGCCTCTCCCTGGGTGACATTCATGGATTCCCTTGAACCCATGCCCCTGTACTGTTTAACCCTGACGCCTGTTGATGTGTACAAGTAATCTCCGGGCGCTTCCTCTGTTCCTGCAAACATATTTCCAGACATGATGGAATCAGCGCCAAGTGCAAGTCCCTTGAGTATTGATCCAGGACTTGTGAATCCGCCGTCGCCTATGATAGGCACCTTTCCGTACTTGTCCTTCATCTTCTCTGCAGCAAGCCTTGCATAATAAATAGCAGATAGCTGAGGCCTTCCTATGCCAAAATCAGATCTTGTCACACATGTGGAACCAGGTCCTATGCCTATCTTGACTGCATCTGCACCAAGCTCAATGAACCTCTTCACTGCTTCAGGGTTCGTTGTATTTCCAATAATCACATCCAGCTGCGGATATGTATTCTTCACAAACTTGAGCATGTCAAATACATACTGTTTGTATGCATGCGATGTTTCTATGCAAACACCATCTGCGTCTGCATCAACCAGAGACTCTATCCTTTTCTTGTCCTCAGCTCTAGTTCCAATGGATGCGAAGACAACAAGCCTGCCCTTTTTATCCTTCAAGGAGTTAGGAAACTGAACAGATTTTTCTACATCCTTTCTGGAAACAATGTATACAACCTTCTTGTCCTTGTCAAGTATTGGTATCATCCCTCTGTGGCTCTCAAGAAGTTTCCTGTATGCAACCTGAAGTTTATCTTCTCCTTTGATATCATCTGTGGTTATGTAGTACACTCTTTCAAACGGTCTCATCCTGTCGCTCACGCACAAGCCTGCATGCATTCCGCTACCAGTTCCAAAAAAGGGTTCCAAGGAGTAATCATACTTTGTGATAAATCCCTTTAATTCACCGTGAGGCTTTCCGTCATCTGTGACTATGATGCTTCCTATCTTGTACTTCTTCATCATGGCATCAGCTTCTTCAATCGGTGCATCAGGCGAAAGTGTGATGGGTTTCTCTATAAAACCGCTTCTCCATCTCTTTGTTCTTCTTATTTCATCCGTCTGCTTCTCTATGCCTGTTGAATCCTTGTCAGAAGGAAAGTTGCTGTGTATGATTGGAAGTCCGCCCTGATTTGCAACAGCGATTGCCATCTCACATTCAGTCACAGTATCCATAGGCGCACTTATGAGGGGTATGCTGCCTTTTATATTTTTGGTGAATTGTGAAGTAATATCCACTTCATCTGCAGAAGAAGTTGAAAATCCTTCATTAATTATAACATCAGCAAAAGTAAATTCTTTCCCTTCCAATCTAGAATGTAGTACCGGCATATAATTATTTGGGAAAAAGGTTTTTAAACCTTCTGCAAATAGCCAGGTGTAGGCTCGAATAGCATGCCCTCTCTCTTCAGTTTCTCTATCACTTCTTCAGGATCCTTGACTCCTTCCTTCTTTGCAAGCTCTTCAAGTTCTCCCAAAGGGATCTCCTTCTTCTTCGCAGACAAGCTGTTGATTATATCCATCACAATCCTTATCTGGTTTCTTTCGCTTGATGTTGTCACACCTTCTGCCCTGTCCACATCTATCTCACCTGTCTCAGGATCATATCCAAGCTGCTTGAGAGAGTACTCCATCAGGCGCATTGCCCTTTCAGCATCCTGTTTTCTGACAATATGACTGAGCTGTATCTTTGCTGATGCCTCTGAAAGACGTATCATGGCTTCGAACTGCCTCAGGCTCATGGGTATGGTATTTCCCTCGCCTGTTGCCTTCTCCCTGGATCTTATGTAGAAATTCTTTAGTAGTTTACCAACCTCTTTTGTCATCTCTGGTTTTATCTTGTCCTTTGTGTAGGCTATGTACTTCTTCATGAATTCTCTGGACATCAAAGGTATGTTTGCCTCGTCATCCATATCCTTTGCTTTGAGTATATGCTCCACAATCAGCCTGTCTGTTGCAGGATCAGGAATGTCTCGCAGTGCGAATTTCAGATCAAACCTTGAGAGTAGTGTGGGTGGTATTGTAATCTGTTTGGATATTGCCATGTAAGGATCAAATCTTGAGAACTTGGGATTCCCTCCTGCCAGAACAGATGTCTCAGCTGGAAGGGTTGCTACTATGGATGCCTTTGCGATGCTTATGCTACCCTGCTCCAATGCTTCGTGCATAGCTACCTGGTCCTCATTGCTCATCTTCTCGAATTCATCTATAGCTATCAATCCCTTGTTTGCAAGGACCATTGCACCTGCTTCCAGAACCCAGCCTCCCATGAACTGCTCATCCTTTGTGACGCTCGCAGTCAAACCTGCTGCTGTTACTCCCTTGCCTGAAACATACTTGCCTCTTGGAACCATTTGAGGAACGAGCTTAAGCAATTGGGATTTACCTGAAGCAGGATCTCCGATAAATAAAAGATGTATGTCTCCTCTGATACGCGTTCCATCCTTTAATATTCTTCTCACTCCGCCAAACAACTGAAGCATGATTGATTCCTTCTCTGTCTTAAGTCCATAAAGGGATGGTGAAATGGATTCCCTGATTATGTCATAGATTTCCGGCTTCTTTGCAAGCTCTTTTATTTTATCCTCATCCTCTCTGCTTATATCAAGCTTCTCCCATCCTATCTCTGTTGGTATTGCATGATTTGCCTCCAAGAAGAAGTCAAGCTTCACACCATGTGCCTGCGCCTTTGGTATATCTTTGAGTATGCCAGTGAGCTTCAGCTTGTTACCGGGCTCTGTAATCCTCCTTCCATCGGGCGAGACAAGGTCCTCAGTCAGAACAATTGTTACCTGCGCTGGCCTCTCACCTTCTGTTAACTCAAATGGCTCTTCTATCACAAGCCATCTTGTGTCAATCATCTTCTTGCCTGTCTCTGTGAATCCCATTCGGTTCCTGCAGGGCTTTCCCCCAAATACGCCTGTGCATATCATGGGTTTACCCATGAAATTGCCCTTCCTGTACACTGATATCTTCTCACCACATTCAGGACACTCCCAAATTGTTTCCATGATTTCTGGCCTGATCTCAGATGCCTTTCTGACAATACCTTCAACAGATATGAACTTGTTGATATGTTTGGATCTGAGATCCCTGATGCTTGTCATTTCAGAAAGATTAGATATGCGCAGCTTTACAGGATTATCCAGGTCCACCTGCTCTATGGCCTCCTTTGCAAAATCAAAGAACTTCTGAGGATTATATATCAAAGCATCAGACAATTCAGGACCATATTTCCCGAACTTCTGTATAAGATCGAAATCTACAATAAGAGGCTCCCCATTTTGTGATGCCTCATCAAGTTCCTTCTTATATCTCTCCAGAAGGAACTCCTTGATCTTTGCTACAAACTCATCCCGTCTCTCCTCTATCAAGTAAGCCATAGAATTTAATTAATTGCAAGGTTTAAAAATTCTCCTTGTTCTATTTATCCCGTTTAGTAGACAATACAAAGAGGGAATGATTCCTATTCTTTCCCCGCTGATCAATTAGATCAGATCATCGACCTCATGTGTTATCTCTCCCGATTGATTAACAACCCAGGTATCCAATTGAGGGTCATTGTCTCTGTTTCGCGTGGCAGTACACTTATATGCTTGGCCACAGCCAACAGTCAGTTCGAAGTTCCACATGCTGTCCAGAGTGATTCCGAGATCCTGGAAGCTGTCTGCGTACTTACAGTTCACAGTGTAGTATCCGGTTTGTTCGGTATGAACACCCTTCAACGTCTTCTGGATCCGGTGATTCTCAGTCTTTTCGACTGCCACCATGAACCGCGGGATTGCCAACGCGGCAAGAATTCCGATGATCACAACAACAATCATCAGCTCGATTAGGGTGAAACCCTTTTTTGTGTGAATCCTGTTCATCATTCATCCTTTCCGTCTTCTGGACCACCTACTGAAAGGTTGATTGAAATGGAATCAAAGAATAACATGATTCCTTTCTTCATGTCTTCCAGTGTGTAAATGGTTTTTACTTCCCTCTTCCTGACTGCCACCACAAATGCTGGGCCAGCAGTCAGGATGAGGGTGTTTCTGCGCTTCCGGATATCATCATCGAGTGTAACGACCCTTCCTATCTCGACGAGCGTGGCATCACCCACTTGAATTCCGGAAGAATTCATCTTTTCCTGAGCTTCTTTGGAAAATGTGATTTTCAGCTCAGAAGCCAGGTGTTCTGAAAATGCGTTCATAGACCTTCCTTGTTAAGGTTTACATGGTGTTGGGGTTATCCTGTGTTGGGGCTCAGTAGAACCATGGAGCGCGTTCCTAATCGCTTCATCCAGCTCCGATGAGGTGAAGGGTTTGACCAGGCGGCCGGAATGTTCATGGAACAGGGGCATGAGTTCAGGCACTTCATCCATCACAACCACGTATGGGATGTGACATAATTCACGCCTATTCATGCATATGAGGAAATCTGCACCACCCATGCCTGGCATATCACCGAGCTTGGTGATCACGAGCTGGGTTTTCTTGAAGAGTTTCAATTGATCCAGGGCTTCCCTGCCATCAGAGGCCTCAGCTACAACCGAATTATAACCTGCTTCTTCTAGTAAACCAGCCATTTTCCGTCTCTCATCTAGCGAGTCATCAACCAACAGAATCGCAATACTCCTGTTCATAAATCCTCCTTGGATACGCCAGTAGATATCTACCGGCTTTTGTTTTTTGTCAAATCCTTGATGACATTTCTCATTCGAGCAACAGTGAGCTTATGCT
>JBDRNB010000096.1:0-11146 GCA_043811635.1 Candidatus Aenigmatarchaeota archaeon | reverse complement strand
ATGGCTGCCATTCATCACAAGCATAGGACTGATCAAGACAGGGTTCTGGACAGTTCTTGTGTCAGTCATACATTTCAACTTCTTTGCATCAGACCCTGCATTCACTGCAGCAAACATAATCCTGCATATATTCATCGTTATTGAAGGACTGATGCTTGCGCCAAGAATTAGGATATCAATCCCACAAGCAGGCCTCGTAATTGCGTGGTTCCTATTAAATGACTTCATGGACTACACAATGGGAACACATACATACATGCCTGAAACATACATAATCCCGCTTGCATACGAGAGCATCATAGCATCAGTTGCTCTTTCTATTATACTATATATATTGTGGGGGAAGAGGAGTTTGTATGAGTAGACTTAAATTTTATATATATCCCGCTTATTTGACAATGCAAAAGCCTTGCATCGTTTCATAACACAAGGCTAGTCCAACAGACTGGGAAATAAACGCGGGATAGACAACGATAATATTGCCGATATTAAGAAGATAACAACAATAATTCGTCCTATTCTAGAACCATCTCCACGTGATTTCTCTCTCCGCGTATTTTCTCTCTTGTGGGACTCTTCTCTTATCCTCCCATTTTTATCAACCACAAACCCAGACATATCTTTACTATCGTCACTATACCAGGTCATATTTCACCTCGTGTTGATAGAAACATAGATCTTGCTTGCTCCAAGGTTCGGGTTGAGGAGATGAAAGTCTCTGGTTTAGGATTCAATTCCATGAGCATTCTTCCGATATGTTGATATGTGATATCCGTTTGGAATACATTCCATATCCGGGCTGCAAATAAGCCACTTATAAGATAAAATAAACCAGTAGTAATAAAGCCCGAGATATATGCCTCGCCTTGTTCATCCTCGACTGCATAGTAGACAAGCAACGCAATTCCGAGGAGAATGAACATGATTTTAATTTCTTTATTCATCTTCTTGTTCCCCCGCATACGGTAGGAGCGCGTAGATTATCGTGGTTCCGTCATCACAAGTGTATACAAATTTATTTTTCTCTACTATCTTTGAGTGGACTGATATCACTTTCCCATTACTTGCGAACTTCACCGTCCATCCCATAACCACAAACCTGGAATCTCCCAGAAATTCGGCCCTTTCGCTCTGTTTCGTCTGTATGTATTTCCATTTACTGGCACGTATTAAAACATGTGCATCTGGTGGAATTTCTACATCTTTCGTTTTGAGCCAAAGATTTTCATTATCCTTCATAGAAACCGATGCACTCGATGATGGTCCTGAAGGATTAATCCATTGCCCGAACAACGACCATGCAGCTAAAAGGGTAATCACACCCGACAATATGAGACACTTCTTCATTGTCACAGCTCCTTTCTATCACTCGCTCTCGAGTGCTTTGATTGCATCTTCTTCGTTTTCAAATATCTCGAAGACTGATTTTAACTTTGTAGTAGTCAGCAGACTTTGAATCTTGTCCTCCACTCCGCAAAGAACAAGTTTGGCATCGGCATTACGTGCATTAGTGTATGCACTTATCAAGATGCCCAGACTTGTGCTGTCCATCCAGTCTATTCCGCTCAGGTTTAATATGAATTTCCTGCTTCCAGAATCTAGAAGATCATAAACACGATCATGAATTCTAGAAGCACCCTGCCCTCTCAAGAGCTTCACACTGATGCGCAAGATGTCAATGTCTCCTATTTTTTCATGTGTAAGTTTCATTAGAACACACCTCCTTTGTTTCTGAACAAATCAGATGGGTGCTGTTACGTTTTTGTGGTCTTTTCCTGGTCTCTGGGTGATCTGTATTTCATGCCCTCCCAAATGCCATAATACATAACTGCAATTATGATTAGCAAAAAAATGGCTGATGATATTCCTATCATCATAATTGGACCTATAAGGAGAAGAATCATGCACATAATTAACAGGGTAGGTACAAAGTTGTTTTTATGAGCATCTCTAGAAATATTCCCTCCCATGATAAACACCACGGCTATTATGAATAGAAATGCAACTGCTATAAGCGGCGAAAGGTTTTCATTCGCATACTCCCTCACCTTCGAAGAGACGACATATGCACAAGAAAATCCACAACAGACTGCAGCGATAAGCCAGATCAGACTCGACCAAAATCCGGGATTATTCGGAAACGGGTATGTCTTGTTCATTTTCCTCTCCTTCTTCGAGATCAAATTTCTATTCCATCTCACCAAAGACACTCCAGACTGAAGAAGTCATGAGAAAAGTCTGGAGATTCAGAATAAATTTCACGCTCAGATTCTCTACTTGATAGAATCTGTACTACTTATATCAAAACGTGTGTGAACCCCTGAGAGTCTAAACCTGATGCGTTTGTAACAGGTTCTTGAAGCGGAATTTGGTGAGCATGATGCAGGTGTATGACATCTGGTTTTTACATTTAAATTCTTATATCTGACTTGTTCGAAGCAGAAACACTTATCTTCAAGAAAACCCAAATATATATGTGAATGAATGGATCTTCTGAAGAAATTGTCTGATGCGCACGGGCCAAGTGGGAATGAAGCTGAGGTTCGCGAGATCATAGGCAAGGAAATAAAGAAACATGTTGATTCTGTTGTGGTTGATAGGATGGGAAACCTGATTGCACATAAGAAGGGCAAGGCCCCACATATCATGCTTGCAGCACATATGGATGAAGTTGGGTATATGGTAGAGAAGATAAAACCTGATGGATTGATCTGCGTGACTGACGTAGGAGGGGTGATGACAGACCTTGTACTTGGGCAGAAGGTCCATATCATGACCAAAGAAGGACATGTATCTGGTGTGATATCGCATCCGGATCTGAGCATGGGAAAGGAGCTGAAGAAGCTTCCGCGCACGAGCCAGCTGAGGATTGATACTGGCATGAAGAAGGAGGATCTTGTGAAGAAAGGGGTGCGTATAGGATGTTATGTAAAATTTGCGCAAAAGGCATTTGTGACAGGAAAAAGCATAATCGGCAAGGCCATGGATAACAGGATAGGATGCTACATTCTACTAGAGGTTGCAAAAAAACTCAACACACCACATGGAGTTTATTTCGTATTCACTGTTCAGGAGGAGATGGGCCTGTATGGCGCCAAGACCTCTGCATTTGAGATATACCCTGACTTTGCAATAGTGGTTGATGTCAGCGCTTCAGATGACAAGGATGAGGATCCGACAAGATGCCTGGGCAAGGGGCCTACCATCACAGCAAAGGACGGGGAATTCATCTCAAACGCATGCATAACCGACTGGCTGGTTGATATAGCAGAAAAATATAAGATACCCTATCAGTTGGAAGCAATTTCTGACGGCACAACAGATGCAACAAATATCGCAATAACCAGAGGCGGTGTCCCGTCATCAGTTCTCGGGGTTCCAATAAGAAACATACACAGCCCTGAAAGCATTGCAGACATCCGGGACATAGACAATGCAATAAAACTTCTGCAGATACTTCTCAGAAAGCCGCCGCAAAGATACTTGTTTTAGAAGCCAATAAATTATAACCAAATAATTTTTTCTGCCTCTTATTTATACAGGAAGGAATTAAATGTACCTTTCCCACTTTTAACCATGATAATAGCAAAATGGAGTGCGGATTCTGGATGTTGGAACCTAAAAAGTATACCTTTGAAGGGAAAGACGCCAAGGATGTACATGAAGGATTACATAGTTACATCCAAGATTGAGGATGCAATAAAAGAGATCACACTGATGAGAAAAGAGCCTATTTGTGTTGAGGATGTACAGAAGGCAATGAAAGGAAAGAATGTGTGTTACATGCACGTGTGATTCTTAAACACCAGCTGCGTCAGGACCCTTTCTTGGCGGTTGTCCTGGAGGGAGTTGTGATATAGGCTGTTGAACAGATGGTTGTCTAATCATGGTTGTAGGCTGGGTTTCGTCCTTAATGTCTATCGCATTTAGGCGCACCAGTGTTTCATATATGCCCCATGCATAGACTATGGATTCGAATGCACGGATCCAGTCGCTTTGTTCCTGGAAGTATTTGCAGTCACTGAGATAGGCCTTGATGTTTGTGATGGAATCTTCTGTAAGCTGCTTATCAAAACTGCCTGTCAAGAAAATGAGTGGGATTTCTCTTTCGAGTTTATACAACCACTTGTTTGTTTCATGTTTCAGACTTTCTTCTGTCTCATCCATAATATAACTATGCATTTTAACTAATTAAAACATTCAGAACAATTATATTTTGTATATGTACACGAGAAAGCTATCTTCTGTCTCATGGGAAAACAAGAATATCGGATCAAAGGCTGCTAATCTAGGTGAATTGACACGTACAGGTGTTCCTGTTCCGCCAGGATTTGTAATCACTTCAGACGGCTTTGACAAGTTCCTCAAGGTGAACAAGCTGGATGGAAAGATACGGGACATACTCACGAAGATGAAGGAGAATGAACAGGATGTATACAACTATGCAGTGCGGATAGAGAATATGATTACAGAGGCTCCAATACCTGACTTTCTACAGAGTGAGATAAAGGAACAGTATGAAGAGCTTTCCCTGGGACAGAACGCAAAGGAGATAGGAAGGATAGCTCTTGATATAATCAAGGCAGGAAGGGAGCATGAACCAGTTGCTGTGAGGCCTTCGCCTCTTGTGAATGACCTATCCGCTTCAAGCTACGCGGGACAGCTGAGCTACTCGCTCAATGTGGCTGGTTTGGAGCGTGTATGCAGAGCCATCAAGAAGACATGGGCTTCCTTGTTCAGCCCCAGGGTGATGTTCTACAGAAAGGCAAGAAACATAGAGGGCATACTTCTTATGGGGGTGATTGTGCAGAAGATGGTAAACCCTGAGAAATCAGGTGTGATGTTTACAGCAGATCCTGTGACAAACGACTCAAACAAGATAATCATAGATTCGTCCTGGGGGCTTCCAGATTCTGTCATATACGGATATGTATCCCCTGACAACTATGTGATTGATAAATCATCTGAATCTGTTTTATCAAAAACCATTGGGAATAAGAGCGTGATGCGTGTCAGAGATCCGGTATCAGGAGGCACAAAGAGTGAGCGAGTCTTGTCTGACAAGATGAATATTGAGGTACTGGAAACACATGAAATAGCAAAGCTTGTGGAGCTTGCAAAGAAGATTGAGAGAAACTACAATGGTCAACCGCAGAATATAGAGTGGTGCTCTGAAAGAGGTAGGTTTTTTATAGTGGAGTCAAAGCCTGTTAAATCAACAGACGTGACATTCCAGGAAAGCAATACAACACTCCCATCTGTTCTCCAAGGCACGCCTGTGTCTCACGGATTAGTGGAAGGGAAGGTGAGGATTGTTCTCAATACACCTGAAATCAACAAGGTTGTGCAAGGTGATTTGATTGTGACAAAGACTATCACCCCAGATATGATGCCTATCATGGATAAGGTTTCTGGGATTATAACAGATGAAGATAGCTACACAGGCTACACGTCTGTAATCTCAAGGGAGTTTGGAATTCCATGCGTGATAAAAACAGAGAATGCGACAGCTGTCTTGAAGGATGAGCAGGAGATAGTCCTGGATGCTTTCAAAGGGTATATATATAGTAATAAGGAAGAGGTCACAGATAGTGAAGAATTCACAGAGGAGACAGAATTGCAGGATATGCAATCACAAATAGAGGATGATATAACAGGGACAGAGATTATGCTTAACACTTCCTCTCCAAATATAGAAGATGATGTGCTACAAAAATCTGACGGTATAGGGATGTTCAGGTCAGAATACATGCTCACATCCATGGGAAGGAAACCAATCACTCTTTCACGAACGAACGCAGAAGAGCTGATAAATATAATCACATCAAACATCAGCCAGATAGCACATAACAAGCCCTTCTGGTACAGGTCATTCGATGCACTGAGTGATGAATTCGAGGACTACACAGAATATGGCACAAAGGAGAAGAATCCTCTGATGGGATGGCATGGTGTTAGAAGGAGTCTGGATCAGATCGAGCTGCTTCAATGTGAGATAGAGGCTCTGCGAAGACTTCACAGCCAGGGAATGACAAGAATTGGACTCCTCATTCCTCTTGTCACAACACCTGAAGAGGTACTAAGGGTGAAGGAGATGATCACATTCCCTATCAAGCTTGGCATATCAGTTGATACGCCTGCAGCTGCGCTGAATATAGATGCCCTATGCAGGGAGGGTGTAGATCATGTGTGCATAAACCTTAGCATGCTCACACAACTGACACTAGGCGTGGATAGCGAGAATTCGAAGATTTCACGCTTCTACTCGGAGTTGAATCCTGCTGTTGTCAAGCTCGTGAAAAGGATTGTGGAGGCCTGCAAGATACGCCAGATTCATGTATCTGTCTCCAGCACATCATTTGAGCCCCGAATGGTTGAAGAATTCATAAAGATAGGCATCCACTCAATATCTGTTGAATCAGACGCATTCCATGATCTCAAATCATCTGTATCACGCATAGAGAGAAAACTGCTTTTGGAAAAAATGAGAGAGAGTGAAGTTTAAATTGTTTTTTTGCCTTAATGAATTCATGCGGAATTATAAGTTTCCCAATATACAGGAGGCAGAACTAGCATTATGGGAGATGCATCTTGTGAGAGACGAGGGCATTTACATGGGTAATAATAATGGCAAGGGGTTCGAGATTCTTGCCAGCCCAAGTCATGTAAGAAGACATCATGCCCCCAATTATTCCAGTAGTGAAGGCTCTCGTATCTGTTTCGCGTATTTGCAACAAGACGGCCTATTTGAATTTACAGAACGTGAAGGATTAGCACGCGTATACCAAGAATTTGCAGAGAGGCTTTTTCGCCTATATGGCCTGATTTAGGGCCAAAATGGCCAGGGGAAAAGTATTTAAACCTTTGTCATTAAGAAGTAGTATATGAAGCATATATTCAGCATCATAACTGCAGTATTCGTGATCTCCATATTAGCCACAAGCGTGAACGCTCAGCTTGACATATGGGAAGATCTTAATAGTGATAACAGGTTCGATTGGAACGATGCTGAATTCCTGATAAACTACCTTTACAAAAACGGTCCAGCTCCTGATCCTTTGCTTAGAGCAGACTTTAATCTGGATCTTGTGGTTGATCTGGCTGACCTGACAATACTGATAGACTACTTCAAGATTCAAGGCGAATGCACTGAAGAGGCACTGTTTGAGGTATGTGAGGGTAGCTACTTACAGAGCCTTATATTACATGATTCATGCGAAGTCTACTGGGAGAACCAGTATTGTAATTACGGCTGTGTTGAAGATTTAAGCGGGGCTGAATGCAAGGAACAGGCGCAGCCAAGCTGCGACATAGATATCACAGGCCTTTCCGCGAACGGCGACAAGATCAATTTTGTAATTAAGAATAATGGCGATAACACGAGAATAATCTACAAGATATACATCAACAACCGCTTAGACGTAGATAACATAATCGATCTGGGAACTGGTCTTAGCTACACTGTGGAAAGAGATTATAATTTCAGAGAGGGAACAAATGATGTAAGAGTTACTGCAAATGCTGAATGTGGTGATTATGAGGTTGAAACAATCACACATTATGTTGATTATGATGATGAACGTGAATGCAGGAACGGCGATGTCTGGATTTATGACAACTACTATGATGAATGGGTGAAGTATCAAGAGTGTTATGATGAAGTATGCTCAAATGGAAGATGCAGGGATGATTACTGGAGTGGCGACAGGAGATGCCAGAATGATGATGTATGGATTTATGATTACTTCTACGATGAATGGGTGAAACATGAAGAGTGTTATGATGAAGGATGTTATGACGGCAGATGCGGTGATTACTGGGACAATGATGAATACAGATGCTACAGGGGTGATGTCTGGATCTATGACCGCTTTGGTGACAGGGTGGAGAAGTATGATGAATGTGGTAATGTGGATTGTTTTGAAGGCAGATGCGGTGATGGATACGGAGATGATGATGAATTATGGTGCTGGAATGATGATGTCTGGATTTTCAGAGATGGCAGAAGGACACAAAAATACGATGAGTGCGGCTATGACGGATGCTCCAATGGTGTATGCAGAGGCTCACAGATAGAATGTGGATTAACAATAAAATCATTTGATTATGAAGACAACCTTGATCCTGGCGAATTGACAGATGTACAGGTACAGGTAGAGAATACGGGAAATAGAAGGGAGAAGATTGACGTAGATCTTTTTGTTGATGGTTCTAAAGCAACATCAGTATCATTTGATCTTGCTGCAGGAAGCAAGGCGACAAGAACACTGTACTACACCACAAAATCTGGCTCATATAAGCTGGACTTGATCGCAAGAGCAGACTGCGGATCCACGGATTCGAGAAGCGCTAAGATCGTGATATATGACGGAAGCAAGACTGTTTGCAATAATAATGATATATGCGAGGCTGGGGAGAATGAATCAAACTGTCCACAGGATTGTTTCACACCTGAAGAGCCACAAGTAACAAGTGTCTCAATAACACCCAACAGCCTGGACACCAAGATATTCAAGGCGCGGATTGTTTCAATTGAGATAAAATCAGCAATAGAGCAGGATTTCGTGATATACATATCAGGTATACCTGAAGAATGGGTAGTCTACGAGGAAACAGTTGATGTTGAAACATCAGGTTATGATTACCACGACATATCATATGTATACATATACCCTCAAGAAATTGGCGTGTACACACTGGATATTACTGTGACTGCAGAGGAAGAGGGATTGGAATTCCAGAAAAAAATAGACATATTCGTGGCTGAGGAATTTGTTGAAGAGAATGAAGAGGCTGAGCCATTTGATCTAATTGGAAACATCATAAACTATGATAATTCGCTCTTATTTAAGCCAATCTACTTGTTCATAATCTTATTTACAATAGGGATGTTAATCATAGTAATCGCTGCACTAAGGCTTAGACAATGATATATAAGCCGTGAAAATAAAGTATACATATGGTGCGTCACTTCTTCAAGCTGAGTGAGGGAAAGATATTCCTTGTTTTATCCACTCTTATAGCCAGCTCCATATCACCATTCTTTGACTCCAGAAACATCATATTCTATATAGTTGCATACTACTTCCTGGCATGCTTAATCGTCTGGGGATCTGAAAAGGCACTTGAAAAGAAGAAGCCAGGCTCTATCAAATCAACCCTAGAAACCATGAAAATTATGTCTCTTGTGGGAGGCGCCATATCAATCACATTTGGCTTCATTATACTTGATTTCACATTCATTCCCTTCCTGGAAACAGGAAGCATACATATCATAGATATTGTTTCAGGGTATCTCCTGATATTCCTTGGAATAGGCCTGGTAGCATTATCCAAATCGTTTCAGGGGCTCGAAAAGTCTCTTGTGGTTAAGCTGTTTAGCCACAAGAAGGTGCAGATGAACGCTGAGGTGCCTATAAACCTGATAAGTGCCCTTATACTTGCAGTCACAATGAGCCTGTATTCCTACAAGGTCTTATCCCTTACCTCTTTACATATATATATCATGCTTCTCCTGATAATAACAGGTTCATTTGTATGGTTTATCTTCAGGCTGTTCAAGTGAAACAATTGGTATGGATAGTTTTAAATAGGTTTCGTTTTTGGCAGGATAGGTTTAAAAAAGTTATATTCCATTAAATAACATGCGACAACTCATCTTGCCAATAATAATTGTTTCATTGTGTATGACATTCATTCCTGTCGTCTCAGCAACACACTCAATAACTGTTTCAGACGCCAACGGAAACATGGTAGCTACGCAATCAAACCCAATCTCAGTGTGCCCAAAGCCACTAACACCTCAAGACTTCTTAATAACTGTGAAGAACACAGGATCAATAGTGGATACATACACAGTTGATGTTACTCTACCATCTGGATGGGATCTTGGAACAATCAGATCAGGATTCTCTCTTCAGCCTGGCCAGACAGGGGAAATCAACCCATTCCTCATAAGCTACATACCATCAAATACGCTTCCAGGGGTGTATAAAGTAGATGTCATGATCACATCATCCAACAAGCCATCAGACAAGGTTATCAAGTCTGTTTATATTGAGATTTTATCCTGCCATTCAATAGACATTGTTTCAGTGGATGCAAGTAGAAGTGTTTGCGGTGAGGATGTAATTGAAGAAACATACCAATTAGAAATCAAAAACAATGGAAAGTATCGCGAGGTTTTAGACCTTACATCATCTGTCAGCTGGTCCTCAATGATAGATACAGTAGAATTGAACCCAGGTGAAACAAAGGATGTTGATGTTGCTTTGACTCCTCCAGCAGGCCTTATAGGCAAGCAGAATGCTGTTGTGACAGCCACTGCTCGGGGTTCATATGCTGAAGTGAGTGAAACGCTCGCTTTGGATATAAAATCATGTTATCAAGCCACAGTTAGTATAGCTCCTGCATCAAAGAACGTTTGTTTCGGAGAATCTGCAGAATATGAGCTGAAGCTGGTGAACACAGGCAAGGGAGATTCATATGCATTCTCAGCACCTGATTGGGTTCAGTTGGAAAGTGAAACAATCTTCTTGGGAGAGAATGAACAGGCAACAATCCCATTGACTGTATCATCAGATAAGATCGGAGTTTCATCATTTGATATTTCTGTTGCATCAGATCACATAAACAAAAAGGCTTCTGGTGTGATCAACACAGAAGAGTGCAGATCAGTCACAGTCTTCCTGTTCCCTGATGAAAAGTCAGTATGCAGCGGGGATATGGTTGACTACACAATAAGCATCAAGAACACAGGAAAGGTTACTGACACATTTGAAATAACAACAACTGTAGGCACACCTGAAGAGACGAGTGTGGAGATACCAGTAGGATCTACAAAGTCAATTCAATACATGCTGGACACTGAAGGTATGGATGGTGATGTTATTGTTGGTGTAAAGGCAAGATCAAAAACAAACGGTGAGATATCAGATCAGGCAACATCATTACTTACTCTTGAAAACTGCTATTCTGCAGAGCTTGATATACTTGAAGATAGACAGGAAGTTTGTCCTTTCTTTGAAACAAGCTTCACAATTAATGTGAAGAACACAGGAAAGGTAAGTGATAATTACAATCTCAAGATAGACCAGCACACAGAAATATTCACATTGGGTCCAGGAGAGACAAACGCATTTGAGGT
>JBDRNB010000095.1:0-2505 GCA_043811635.1 Candidatus Aenigmatarchaeota archaeon | reverse complement strand
CTGTACAATTCACCATCAAAACCATCTTTAATCTCATTATACGAATCCACAGTTGGCAATTTTTCCGACAACCTGCTTATCTTATCACAGGTGGTCTCGATTTTGAAACTGACATGCTGATTATCCTCTGAATATGCCTCTATGTCACTCGCAAAACCACAAATGCCTGCTTCTACTATTGTTTTAACCACAAAACACCCTCCCAAAACTTTTTCCTAACTAAAAGCAGTAACGGCACTAATTAAAATTTGACAACTTCGCTGCCTACTTCATAACCTCAAAACATTGACATTTTACAAAATGTCATCTGCAAAGTCAACAAAAAATCGCTTTCATAAGATTTCTTCTTCTCCGCAGGCGGATCCCGTCCTAAAGACCTTTCCATATTCGTTTTCTCCATTCTTTAAAACACTAAACCCCATAAGTTCCCGTTACATTTGCCACTATGTGCATCAGGTTCATGAACTTAAGGATATGCCCATGGATATTACCAACTCCACGCTTGTATACATGCTTCATCTTGAACCGCCCTTTGATTCGTGAGAAAAGTCGCTCTATCTTTGTTCGCAGAGAATAGAACAGTTTGAAGCGATAACTGAACTGAGGATTGTCCCAATCTATCTGAGATAAAACTTCCCTTTTGATACGGTATATCCTGCCAATCTCAGAATTCGGACTACATTCCTCTTTCTTTGCGCATTCCTGTTGCTCTGGCGCCTCCTGACCCATATGCTCAAGTTTCTTCCTTGCTTCCTCATTCAAAACAGGACATCCGAAGATATAAGCATCCATGTTGCAGTCTTTGGAGAGAAACACCATATTATAACCAGCGATACACTGAACATTCCCGTGCTTCGTGATCTTGGCTATTCCACGAGCAGGATTCTCTATATTATAATGTACCCCATAAATTGGACACTTGCTTAAAGTAGAATTTCCTGCCATAATTTGGGCAGTATTTCATTCAGAAATTCTGCTTATAAAAGCAAGTAGGAGGTACATATAAATGTCCGTCAGGAAACAACATAACAGTGGATTCAAAGCTCAGGTAGCTCTTGAGGCTATCAGAAATCAACATACTATTGCGGAAATAGCCAGTGAAAACGGGGTACATCCCAGCTAGGTTAATAAGTGGAAGAAACAAGCATTGGATGGGATACCTACCATCTTTTCTGGCAATCATAATAAGGGTAATCAGGAGGATGAGAAGCTCCAGGCTAAGCTTTGTCAGCAGATTGGTCAATTGAAGGTAGAACTGGACTGGTTGAAAAAAAAAGTCGGTTACCTCGGCTGATGAGAAACGCTATCTGGTGGAAGTGGGTCACCCGGAAATATGTATATCTCGTCAGTGTGAATTGCTTGGTCTGGCACGTTCCAGCTTCTATTACAAGCCGGTAGCCATCTCTGAATACAACCTGTTACTGATGGATATGATAGACAAGAAATACACACAACACCCATTTTATGGGATTCTACGCATGACTGCATGATGAAGGGCATCATGTGAACCACAAGCGCATTCAGCGACTGATGCAACTCATGGGTTTGAGAGCTATATATCCCAAGCCCCGGTTAAGCAAGAGTGAAGACGTCTCTGAGAAATATCCCTATCTTCTGAAGGGTCTGATGATCCAGAAACCTAATCAGGTTTGGGGGACAGATATAACCTATATCAAGCTGAAACAAGGGTTTGTGTATCTTGTGGCTATCATGGATTGGTTCAGTCGTTATGTTATATCCTGGGAAGTTTCTAACTCTCTGGATACGCATTTCTGCTTAAGTGCATTGGATAAAGCCTTTAGAAAAGGTGTTGTTCCTGAGATATTCAACAGCGACCAGGGCTGTCAATTCACAAGTGAGGTATTTACCAGTCGCTTAAAGGCAGCAGAAATACAGATCAGTAGAAGTACAGATCAGTTGGGATGGTCGTGGTCATTTCTGGGACAATATCCTTACGTGTTAGTCGGCGTAACGACAAGCGTCTATGGCGAAGCGTAAAATATGAAGAGGTGTACCTGAAAGACTATGTCAACGTTCCAGATGCTATCAGGAATCTGGATGACTACTTCAGGTTTCATAACAGTCAAAGGCATCATCAAGCTCTGGGCTACAAAACCCCAGAATACGTGTTCTTTAATTCATGATCAGGGGGAGGCAAGTCAGCAGATTTTCTACCTTAAGATCACCGATTTTTTATCTAGACAATGGGGTACAGTTCAGGCATACTCAAGCTCTGGTATCATCCTCTCCTGATATACCAAATCTCTGTCCTCAAACTCACTGATGTATTTATTTAATTCCCTTTCCTGATGGGTAAGATGGTTTAATAGCTTGTGCTTGAATAATCTACCTATAACTGATGCACATTGAAGGACATACTTGGCTTCTGCCTGCAACCTGTCAACCCTTGACAGGACTACACTTTGTATGGTGTCTGGAACATCAATATTGGCAATTTCATCTCTGGCTATCCACCTGTCTCCTTCCTGATAGATAACATCCTGC
>JBDRNB010000094.1:0-3278 GCA_043811635.1 Candidatus Aenigmatarchaeota archaeon | reverse complement strand
GATCAAGACCAAAACACCAGAGGAAACAGAAGCAGTTCTCAGGAAAACACTTCCAAAAGGATTCTGGAACGATTTCAACAACACATTTGTCACATTCGGCCAGAATGTGTGCAAGCCTGTCGGACCGAAATGTTTTTTATGTCCTGTTGAGAAATATTGTAAATATGGTGAAAAGAATCTCAACAAGCGGAAAAATAACACTAAACAAGGATGATAAATACTGCCTTGTATTCTCAGTAGAAAAGGGCAAAAGCAAGATCAAGGAAGGCTATTATTGTTATATAGGCGAGCATGATGAAAATATCCACAAGACCGGTCATATCCTATTCCTGAGGCTTGTAGATGATCATAAACCCATTCATGATAATGTGAAGAGGCTTTCAGAATCAAGCAAAACCTCAAGATCAGGCCATCTGCACTACTTTTCAGACAACCCATTATTCATGATAGAATTCCATGACGCCATCAACCAATATTCAACCCAAAAACCTTGATAGCGTTCTTGGTTGTCTGTTCCAGGACTTCCTCAGCAGTCATTTCCTTTACTTCTGCAATCTTCTCTGCAGACAGCTTGATATTCCATGGAACATTCTTCTTCCTATCCCTGTCCGGATCCAGGAAAGGAGCATCTGTTTCAAGCAGCATAAACTCCATTGGAACAACCTTTGCAACCTTTTTCAGCTTCTTGGAGAAGCATATATTCGTGGAGATAGATACATAAAAACCAGCGTCCACAATCTCCTTTGCCAGCTCCACAGAGCCTGTGAAACAATGGAAAATCAGGGGAATCTCATATTCCCTTGCTATCTCGAAACACTCTCTTTCAGCGTCCCAGGAATGTATGACAACAGGTTTGTTTATTTTCTTTGCAAGCTCAAGAAATTCTCGGAATAAGACCTTCTGCTTTTCCCTTTTTTCAGAATTCTGCTCCCAGTGGTAATCCAAACCCACTTCACCAACAGAGACAATCCTGTCCTTGTTTTCTAGGATCAGCTTCTTTGTCTTCTCTGGATTATTTCCTTCAAAAGGATGATATCCTAGGCTAACAAAAACAACACCCGGATACTTCTCTGCAAGCCTAAGCACATCCAAACCCTCTTCATACCTTGCGGATGATGCAATGACTGCGGTCATCTCCTTTTGAATAGTCTTGACGACATCATCCACATCCTCGTATGTGTTTGGGAAGCACAGATGTGCGTGTATATCTATTCCTTTCATAAAGCTGTTGCCAGTAGGGATACTAATGTAACTATAGATAAAAATAGTATTGTTACCTTTAATTTCATTTTCCATCACTCCTCAAAGAAATACCTCGCTGCATCATCGATGTTAATTACTTCTATAACCTTTATGCCTGCTTCAGTTTCCACATCAATCCTGTGTGGAATCTTCTCAGTCTCGCATATCTCAGTCAATCCAACCTTGTTGCACGTCCTCGCGTCTTGATACACAATCTGAACTGATTGGCTCCTTGGAACTAAGAATGTAGTGGCACCCAATTCCTTAGCCACTTTTGCCTTTTCAAGTACCTCTCCTATGGGACCTATTACTCCGTTCTGGTTTATAGTGCCTGTGATCATCACATCTTCATTCAGCTTCTTGTTTTCAAGGGCAGCTATGCTTGCAAGCGTCAAAGCAGCACCAGCAGATCCTCCTTCAATCACTGATGCATCCGCAGTTATTGTATATATAGTATCAACAGATGATAGCTCCAGGCCTGTGAACTGGCTGGCCACATCCCTTGATGTTCTTATGGATGTCTGCGTATCAACCCAGAACAGAAGCTTATCTATATTTACAAGTGTTCTCCCACTTCCTGGCACAACACTGACACGGAGTATTGTTGCCACACCTTCCTTGTCCTGGTTCACTGCAGGAACCCTTATTGTGGCAGATGATATATTGGTATCATTTAGGTTGAGTTTTTCCATCATTCCATTATCAAATTCCATCAAGCCGTTCGGAGGGCTCATTGAAATATCATTCAATCCGCCAATCCTCATGTTAGTGAAAAACACAGTCCCTGCGGTACCAAAAAGATAACCGAAGAAAAACATCAAAAACAGCAAAACACCTGCAGTTTTCATAATAATCTTGTATATATTTGTGCATAGTCTTTTAAATCATAGTGTCTATTTTTCATTCATATGGCGAGTGCAGACATAGGTATAATAGGTGGAACAGGGGTTTATGATCCTCAGCTATTGGAGAATACAAGACAGATAAAGGTACATACACCATATGGAAGTCCATCAGACCTCATAACCCTGGGTGTGTTTGAAGGCAGAAACGTTGCTATCCTGCCTAGACATGGAAGGAATCACACAATACCTCCCCACAAGGTCAACTGGAGAGCAAATATACATGCCTTGAAGCAGCTTGGTGTTAAAAGGATTCTGGCTACATGTGCAACAGGCTCCTTGAAGGAGGAGTACAAGCCAGGCGACGTTGTGATTGTGGATCAATTCATTGATTTTAGTAAGAACGTGCACGGGTTTTATGATGAAGGCAAGTTCTATCATGTTGCTATGGCAGAGCCATTCTGCTCAGAACTCAGAAACATCTTAATCAAAGCAGCAAGGGATGCCGGCATATCTGTGCACGAGAAAGGCACATATGCAAGGATAGAGGGTCCCCAATTCTCAACAAAGGCTGCTTCCAAGATGCACAGCACATATGCTGATCTAATAGGCATGACAGGCGTTCCTGAGGCAATACTCTCAAGGGAAGCTGAGATCTGCTTCGCCATAATTGCCACAATCACTGATTACGATGTCCATATAGGCAAGCCAACACCATTCGAAGAGATGAAGAATGTGATGGCAAGGAACATAGATAACACAAAGAACATCATAAGAGGTTCCCTAAAACAGATCTCAAGTGAGAGAAACTGCATCTGCAAGGACGCCCTCAAAGGCGCAGAAGCGTAGTTGTGAGATTATGAAATTAGTAAGTGCTTGCCTGGCTGGAATCAATTGTAAATACAACGGAAGTTCTAAACCAAAAGAAAAGATAATTGAGATGGTCAAGAATGGAGAAGCTATTCCAGTATGTCCCGAGCAACTTGGCGGGTTAACCACACCAAGAGAAACTGCTGAACAAAAAAATGAAAGAGTATTTACTAAAGATGGAAAGGATGTAACTACAGAATTTGTAAAAGGTGCAAATGAGGGATTGAAGATCGCTATTCTGGCTGGTTGCAAAGAGGCCATACTTAAGGCAAGATCACCATCTTGCGGATCTGGCAAGGTTTATGACGGATCCTTTTCTGGAAA
>JBDRNB010000093.1:0-4403 GCA_043811635.1 Candidatus Aenigmatarchaeota archaeon | reverse complement strand
GTCTTCTTGGACTGTTTCAGCCTTGCTTTCAGTGATATCTGCTGCAAGGAGTGTGGAGTCTTCGATTGTTTCGGTCTTCTCCGTAAGAAGCGTGGAGTCTTCTTGGAATGTATCTACCTTGCTGTCAGTGATATCTACCGCAAAAAGTGTTGTGAAACCTTCGATTGTTTCAGTTGTGTCAGGTGTCACCTCGTGAGTTGTATCGATTTCATGCTGAACAATCTCATGTGCTCTTTCAATGTTAACTGGCACAGGAATAAGCCTGTGATTCAGCTTGTCATCAGGATTGATGTAAGGAACAAGCTTCGTGAGAGTATTGAGGGATATATACTGTTCAGCTGCAAACTCCCTCAGGGTCTTGTGAAAAGGAGCTGAAACAAGGTTAAATCCCTGCTCTTCCAGAAGCTTTTCTCTCTGCTTCTTCGAAGAATAGGTATAAATAGTATCTCCGACTTGAATCCTGTCAGGATTCGGGAGATCATTCAAGTAAGACCAGTACTTGACTGTGTCAATGATGTGCTGATAGAACAGTATGGTGTCAGTAACAACGCCATTGAAAACATTCTGTTCTATTCTTTCGCCTGCGCAGTTCCACAGGTTATCAACTGCCTGCACAACAAAGAGGCCGTCTGCATCACCGGGTGAGCTAGCGGCTAGGGGATGGGCCGTGATTAACAAGCCCGCGAGTACTAGAAATATACGTAACATTTTTTTATTCCTTCATTAATTCTATATAGAATCAGGTATGAAAAACACCATGCAAAAGACACTATAATTGTCTTATCTTTGCATGATGTTGATTCCTAGTTTGCTATTGCCAGCATGTCTAAAACATGAAGTTGTTTCAGGACCAGCGTGATTTAGTAGCATGAATGATTTGTTATTATTTTTTAATAACAAAGTTTTAAATAAATGAAGAATATGCTGAATATTCTATCATATTCCACCATATTATCTAAATCTGTCTGGCGTTCCACAAAAATAAGGTATTTATTGTCTGGCGTTAATTATATATTATATTTACTCGTGAATAGGCGAAAGCTTTATAAAGCCTAAGACAAACAATACATCACTACTTGGGAGTGACACTATATAAGAGGACAATATGCCAGAATATTACGATAATCGTAGTGAATTTGATGAATACGAGTTTGCGAAGAAAAAGCGCAGTCGGGAGTCTTTTCTTAGACCTGAGGATTTTGAGGAATTGAAAGACGCTGAGATCAGGGAAGTGCCTGTCATCAAAAGGCGTACATCACCTAGGATGGAAGAAGCCAAATTCACTCCTCTCAACAGGGATATACCACAGATCTTTGGCAGTCTGTTTGATAGAGTGGATTTTCTCAAGGCACGGATAGTAGAAACCGAGACCTCAATAGAGGAAAGAGGACGTCTTCATAAAGGCTCCGTAAAGGAGATTAATTCTGATATTCAGGAAAAGGAAGAGATGGAAAGGCACATCACAGATCTGGATGAGAAAAGGAACTTCAGGCTTGATATCTCAATACTCAGAAAGGAGAGGAGAATTGAAAGCATTCAATTCTGGAAGGATGTGCTTGAACTCAGAACAGAACTAAGGGAACTTATGGAGAAGCTTGAGACAGAGGAAAAGATTGTAGAAGTATTCAAAGGTATAGAGGGTGGTCTGAATGATGAGGGATAGAAATAATATAATGGCTTCTGATGAGATAAAAAAACTTGTCCCTGTCCTGGGCAAGGAACAAACACTTAAGCTGAACAAGGCATACCTGCTTGGAGATGAAGAGGTAAGGGAAAGAATCTTCGAGCTGATAGATGTAATAAAGGCTGGATTGTTTGCAGATGCTGATTTGAGAAATACCGTTCTAATGGAACCTCCTCCAAAAGATGTTGCAGGTGAAGGAGAGATCGAGCTTGGTCATGTTTTATATGGAAGAAAGGCTCTGTATCCAATCAAGATAAAAAGAGAATCTCTTCTTACACATATAGGAGTATTTGGATCCTCTGGTTACGGTAAGACAAATATATCATATGAGCTTATAAGTAAGCTTCATGATATGCAGATACCTGTACTGATATTTGACTTCTCTAAAAGAAACTACAAGGATCTGCTGTCAACAAACATGAGAGATAGTATAGACATATACACAATAGGAAGGGATGTTGCTCCATTCAAATTCAATCCATTGAAGCCTCCAAAGGGAATTCCCATATCACAATGGATGAAGGAATTCGCATCCATATTTGACCATGCATACTGGTTACTTGGCGGAGGTAAGCACATAATTCTCAAGTCCCTGGATGGAGTGCACAAGGAGAAGAAGCATCCAATGCTCCATGATCTGAAGGAATGGCTGAATGAATATGGTGAATCCAAACTTCCAGCAAGGGAGAGAAACTGGCTTGCAACAGCTGAAAGGCCACTTGAATCGCTTTGTTTCAGGGAGATTGGCGACATATTCAAGACAGTTGAAGGGCAGAAGCCATCTGACTTCTTCCAGAAGGGAAGGATAACAATACTGGAATTGGATGCGCTGGATACAAATGACAAGACCTTCTTCATTGAGATTATACTACAATGGATACGTGATTGGTTGCTTGTGAATGAGAAGAGAGAAGAATTGATAGGGTGCATCATACTTGAAGAGGCACATCATGTTTTGAATAGGGACAAGTCAAGCAAGCTGGGAACTGAAACAGTTATAGAGCTTGTTTTCAGGGAGATCAGAGAGCTTGGCCTTGGCATGATCTACATAGATCAGCACCCTTCTTTGGTTTCATACCCTGCCATAGGTAACACATCCACACATATATATATGAATCTGGGACTGGATACAAAGCATTCTTCAGACATACAGGATGCTAACAATATGCTTGGACTTGACAGGGAGGAAGAGGGTAAATATATAAGGCATCTTCCTGTTGGCCACGGTTTCATGCTGCTTAGAAACTCAGAATTCACAGATCCGTTTTTGGTTAGATTCAAGAAATTTGAGATGAAAAAGGGGTCTATTTCAGATAATGACATAAAGGAGATTATGAAGGACAAGGTACTTCATGATGATACAACTATAATGCCTCCAGTAGAGGAGAAGGAGTTTGTGAAATCACTGCCTACGGAGGAACTTGATGAATCTGAGCTTAACATGCTCAAAACAATTGGCAACGGAACTGCTGCATACACCTCGCAGATCTATGCATCCATAAAGATGTCTGGAGCAACATTCAAGAAGAAGGCAGAGAATCTTCTTTACATGGGACTGATAGATTTCAAGGAGGCAAAGGTAAAAAAGAATAGGTTATGTTATTACTTTTTGACAAATGTTGGGGATCATCTATTCGCTGAGAAGTTTGGTGAGAAGATTAGTGCAAAGCCGATGGAAGTGGGAGATATAATAAGCACATTCAATGATGTTGGCTGGAACTGTGAACAGGAAGGCAACAAACTGCATCTCCATAATGAGGATAAGGAACTCACAATCATGCTGGAGGATAGCAGTGACAGGAAGAGGATCTTCCAGGATATTGAGTTAAGCAATCACTTCATTTGCAGCAATGATATAATAAGTAATATGGTTCTCCAGCAGGCAGCTAAGTACTCAAAGGAGAAGGGTAAGAAACTTGTTGTTTTTGTTGCAACAGTTAAGAAATTTGAGGAAAAGGGCAGTTTTGACAAGGTCGAATTCTAGCGGTTTTGCCCGATTCAAAAGAGTTTAAATATATTTAAAGCTAAGTATTAATTGTAGTTAATTATGTTTGAGGATTATCATATTTACCTGTTTCAAACAACTTTGTTAGATACTAGACTGATTGAGAACAATTAGTCCGAATATCATCCATTGAGGCATTGGACATACAGAAACCCAAAAACAAGGGCTACACGCCACGACCACGGGATTTCTCTTGTCTAGTTTTTATTCTATCGAATTCAGTATTTCTCTCTCAGCTAGTTCAGACTTTGTTTGGGACTTAGGTTGTCTTTGCAGACTTTCGCTGATTGGAGGCAGTTATGAGAAATGTAATCTTGATAATCTTTTTCATACCAATACTTTTGCATGTCATTTGGTCTATAACCACCTTGACGGGAACATACACTCCTTCCCTATATTGCATCGGCGGGGAATTCGACCATGTCAGATATCTAATATGGTGTGGTGTTTCCATTTTCGCTTTCATGGCGGGATTATGGACCAGTGCAATGTTCAGACTGGAAGTGAAACTGACAGACTGAACCCAGAATGTTAGCAAAGATTTCGGGGAGCGGTAAAGAGCGTTAGGTAGAAGGATGTACAGATCAAATGCCAATATCAGATGACCACTCCCCGAATAAATGACGAGGAGAAGACGACGCAAAATGTAAACGTTTGTTACAGGAGGTGATAAAAAGAGATGAGAATCGTGAGATTGCTCTTTTATTACATCGA
>JBDRNB010000092.1:0-2553 GCA_043811635.1 Candidatus Aenigmatarchaeota archaeon | reverse complement strand
CAGTGGGTAGCCTTTGAATCAAGCGACGTTGGCAAATCATGTGTGCGGTTCAGGAAACTCGATGATCTCCCGCTGCCGCTGATCGGCGAAGTCATTGCCACCTATAGTGTTGACGACTTTGTAAACCAGGTCAAGCACCTTAGGTCTCCGAGGAAGAAAAACTTTACTTAGACAGATATGTGTTGTTTGCCCTGATTAGCTTTAATTACCTCGCGTTTTTGTCTTCCTGCCAGAGTCCGAACATGTTATCTTCCGTATCAAAGCATATCGCCAGATAACCCCATCCAGGCACGGTCATCTTTGACTGGATTACTTTGCCTCCCAGCTGTTCGACCTTTCCAACATACTCTTCTATCGAATTAACGCCAACATAGGATGTGATCCTTTGACCTGACTCTCCTCTCTTGCCCAAACCACCACCAACACCTCTTTGACCGTTCAAATCATTTGTTTCTATCAGGTAGTAATCTGTCATTCCGGGCGGGCTTTCCATCTTCCAGCCGAACAGTCCTTCATAGAACCTTTTCGCTCTTTCAGGATTGTCCGAGGCTATATCGAAGTGCACAATTGTAGGCATGCCTTACCTCCTTAGAAACATAATCGTATAATTTGGTGATTTACTTTTTATTCAACATCTCCTTCATTGGTCTCCAATAGTAATCCTTCCAGCCCTGTTTGATGTCTTCAAAGAACTTCTCGGGGACCCCGGTCTGGGTAAAGGTGAGACGTGTGCCACCCGGGACTTGTTTCAGCAAAAAGGTAGCCTTCGAATAATGACCCTTCGGCCAATCACTATAGCGCCATGACTGGACAATCTTCCGGTCGGGTATTATCTCCAGATTCACACCCTGGATATCGCCACCATATACGCTGAATTTGCTACCGGATTTTCTTTCTATCCCTACTTCAGATCCGGTTAGCTGAGAGTGTTTCTTTGAGTCCATCAAAACTTCGTATACTTCATGGGGGCTAGCACTAAAGGTGACGGATTGGCGAACAGTCTTGGTAAGCATATATGCCTCCCTTCTTATTTCTTCGGCAGAGTTTTCACAAAATCGATGCCAAGCCTCAACATTTCCACTAGCTGATCCTCGGTCTCAAGTACATCGGGCGAAACCAACACCCAACCCTTCATCGGTTTACCGGTAATATCAAAAGGTGTGAAATATTCAGTCCTCATCAGCTCATCTGCCTTCTCTGGCGAAGTTCGGAGCATCAGATATTCTAAATGAATCCCAAAACACATGTTGCCATTGAACAGGTAGCAGACACCACCGAACATCTTCTTCTTGCCTATATCACCAAATCTGTCGATAATGCGGTCTATTCTGTCCTCGAGATCCAGGTTGTATGCCATGGCATGCCCCCTCAAGGTATTAAATAGTGTCTCTTTTTAATTATACAATTTGTCAAACATGAACATCACGAGTTCGTGCGTATAGGAAAAACATCAACCAGGCAAACATGATAATGAACATCAAACGCTGCCAGACACCAGCGAGCTCAGAGACATTAAAGATTAGCATAGAAAGGAGAATTGCTATAATTCCCATACCAGCTGCAATCACACTCCGTATCCTTGTCAACTCAATAAATGCTGCGGAAATAGCAAAGAAAACGAATGAATAACCAATAGTGGTCGCAAACTTTGAGTGGAGGTCGTCTTCGAGAGCGCTGAATTCAACACCCGAGACAATCGGTGCATGCTGGAAGAATGCAACCAAGATTAGTGAAATTCCGAAAATCGTGAGCACAACTTTATGCAGCCAGAACTTCTGTAACCGTACCCAGCCATCGACAATCGCTGCGATACCTAACAAGGCGAAGACCAGATTCATTACCCATGCATAAGGAGCTCCCTGTGCACCAAGGTGACTGGTAGTATTTTTCAGGATAGAATACTCATTGACACTGAAGAATGGTAGGATGAACATTACAAGAAACATTAAGGTGTATACCGTCGGCAAGAGACCTTGCTTGAAGAATATCCGTGTACGTATTAGAAAAGGTTTCATATTATCAACTCTCTTAAAAGTATTATATGTCACTTCCATATTTCAGAATACTGCGTCATGATAAAATAATTGGGAAATAGAATCCAGTTTCCTTTGAAAGGCGTCTCAATGCATAATTTACAAATCGAATTGAGAGAATTGGCAAAACCAGAAAAAATACCGATATATAAGAATTTCTTCAAAACAGGGGAAGGTGAGTACGGAGAATGTGATGAATTTATCGGTGTGACAGTTCCTGACTCCAGGAAAGTGGCTAAGGCAAATATTGATATTTCATATGAAGATTTAGCGTATATAATCAAATCAAGAATCCATGAAGACAGGTTATGTGCATTAATCATACTTGTCTATAAATTCGAAAAGGCAAAAACCGAGCAAGAAAAACAGCGAGCAGTAGATTTTTATCTTAAATATCACTTATATGGGAACAATTGGGACTTGGTAGATGTTAGTGCACCCAAGATCCTCGGTCCTTGGTTAATTCACGGGGATAAATCCCTCTTATACGAATATGCACATTCTTCAAACCTTTGGGAGA
>JBDRNB010000091.1:0-2657 GCA_043811635.1 Candidatus Aenigmatarchaeota archaeon | reverse complement strand
ATGCTTTTCCTTTTGATGGTCTGTGTGCAGGATGTTCAACTGGTGTTATGAGCTTCTCATAATACTTCTTGTTTTTGATGCATCCTGGGTCAGGAGCCTGAAGATCATGGAAGTACGCGTATGCACGTGCCCTGCAGCCTCCGCATATGTTTCTGTGCTCGCAGACACCGCAGTTTCCGCTGAATTTTTTCCTGTCCCTCATCTTTTTGAGCGGTTCAGAATGGTTCCACACTTCCAAGAAATCATCATCTTTTATGTTTCCCAGTTTTATAGGAATGAACACACAAGGCTTTATATCCCCATTAGGCTCCATTGCGCAGTACAGTCTTGCTGCTCCGCATCCGCCTATGAACTCTGAAAGGAATTTCACTGATTTCATCATTTCCGGGCTTGAATTGTCAAAATGTGTCATAGCCAGTGTTGCAGCATCATTTTCAATACACACCCTGCTGTACTGTGGGGCTGTGGATAATATTCTCATTTTGCTCTTCTTGGTTCTTTTTGCAAGGTATTTGAGAAGGTTTTCTCTCTGCTCAGGGGATAGATCTAGGTTGACAATATCCTCTCCTCTTCCTGTTGGAATGAAATTATAATTCATGAATGTGCCGACGCCTAGCTTTTCAGCAAGGTCTACAATCTTGGGAACCTCATTGTAGTTATGCTGAGTGATTGTTGTTGATATCCCAACTGACATACCTTCTGCAACAGCGTTTTTAATTCCTTCTATTGTTTTTTCAAACACATTCAATCCACGGAACCAGTTGTGGGTCTCTGCGGTTGCACCATCAAGGGATATCTGCACGAAAAGGCAATCATGATCCTTTAATTTCCTTACATTCTCCTTTGTGAGCATGGTCGCGTTTGTTGCTATTGAGAAAGCCATTCCCCTTTCCCTGATCCTTTTTGCTATCTTGAACAGATCCTTTCTTACAAATGGTTCCCCCCCTGATATTGCAATGTAAGCTATACCTGCATCTGCGAGCTCATCAACAGCGTTTAGCGCTTCTTGTGTTGTCAGCTCATCTGCTGCAGGCTTGGCTGCAACCTCGTAGCAGTGCTTGCATTTCAGATTACAGGCCTTGGTAACGTTCCATACAATCAAGAAAGGAGAATATCCTGTGAATGGCTTTTGAACGCCATATTCTGCTATGCCTTCCAGAACAGATGCTAATCCCTTTCTCCACATAGAGTCCATCAGATGTGTTTTTATGTGTTTCTTTTCCAGTTTTGTCTGTGCTATTAATCTGTCCAGCATGTTTTTGATAATAAATGCAGCGAGATTACATTTGGAACATAAATTCTGGGGCTTCCCAGTAGCATACATTTTGAGAATATTTTCAGCTCGTCTTCCGTCTCGTATGCATCTACCTGTAAGAAATCTCAGAGTGTGTCTTGTTAGGGGGTTACCTAACCATTTTTCTATGAACTCTGCCATCTCCCGAGATTCATACATCTGAGCCATATAATTTTCTGTTGAAATCCGGATTTATAAACCTAACGCTTTTAACCATTTATAAATAGCCAATTTATATATAAAAATCTTATATCAGGCTTGCTGCTCCAAGTGCGCCCGCATCATCCCCGAGCATGCTTTTCACAACCTTCGGTCTTGTCTCAGGTGAGAACAAATAACGCGTCATCTCCTTTTCTGCTGACTCCATAATCCATGGGACATTAGATAAACCACCGCCTATGATTATTATTTCAGGATCCAATATATTCGAGAGCGTGGCCAGGCCAACACCGAGGTGTCTTCCCATCTCATGAAAAACCTCCTGTGCCTTTTCATCAGTCTCAGCCATTTTGGAAAGCTCTTTTGAATTAAATTCCTTGCCTAGGATGTTCATTGAAAAGAAGTTCATTCCCTGCAGAGAAGCATACTGTTCCAGGCATCCCATTGCACCACATGTGCATTTCCTGCCATCCTTGATGATTATGGTGTGACCTATCTCTCCTGCCTTCCCCATGCCCCTGTAAAGCTCATTTCCTATTACTATGCCGCCGCCCACACCAGTTCCAATGGTGAGAAAAACCATGTTATTAAAACCCTTGCCTGCACCAAACCTGGATTCTGCAAGAGCAAATGCGTTGGCATCATTCTCCAGCTCCACCTTGCATCCATACTTTTCGCTTATGAGATCCCTTATCTTGACACCTTCAAAAAAGCTTATGTTAGGAGCCTTTTTCAAGGAACCATTCTCGTGATCTATCTCTCCGGGAACTGCTAATCCAACTCCTAGGATCTTTTGGTCGCCTGCAACTTCTTCTATTCCCTTGAAAATAAGCCCTTTCAAGTGATCTTCACTTCTTTCCAGAAGATCGTATTTTACACTCTTCAAAACATTCCCATTACTGTCTAATAGAATTGTGTTTACCTTGCTTCCACCGACATCAATACCAACTCTCATAAACATCACCTTATATTTTTCTTGATGAAATCTATGTTTTTTACAATATCAGGATCTTCACCAAGCATTTCTGCCAGATAATAGCTTATGTAATCCCCAAAATATATTGCATAAAACAGCTTGGATAGATGTGAATTACCTTTGACCCAAATTTCATCGTGGTTTTTAATCACTTGCTTAGCCGCTTCTATCTGCTTTCTTACCCTCTCATCCTCAGCCTTATCCCTGATGATTATGGCAAAGAAATCA
>JBDRNB010000090.1:0-4301 GCA_043811635.1 Candidatus Aenigmatarchaeota archaeon | reverse complement strand
TTCTTCTTTTAGTTTGTATAGAACTTCCTTCAGGTGAAGATCCTTGAATTCTGCATCCAGATTCTTCAGGTCACGCCATTCAAAATGTGTGTGCTCCTTGCTTAAATTCACATCACCGTCAGCTGTGCATAAGAATGTAATCCTAACAATCTGCGTGTTCCCGTCATTGAAAACAGTCCTCGCATCAAGAGGCCTCAAGATGTCCTTCAACTCCATACCAGTCTCTTCTTTCACCTCACGCTTCAGGCCTTCCAGAGGTTCTTCTCCAGGGCTTGTCCTGCCACCTGGTATGTCCCACCAACCAGAAGCATAATCATAACCATCAGACCGCCTCATCAGAAGCACTTTCCCATCATCTACTATCACAGCTTTCACACCAATTACTACTTCCATCTAACCACCAGAAACAACACTTAGAATCTCCAGATAATCCTTATCATTCAGCTTCTCAGTCTCAGGTATGATCTCTTTCTTCCTCCTAACAAGCACAGTTTCAGGATTTATACCAGCCTTCTGAACCGCGTCCAGCACACACGCACCTGCCGGAACTGAGACAGAACTCTTCTTACCCTTGTATTTCAACTCTATTTTCATATAAATTACATATTGGAAATTAATATTATATAAGAAATGCTGAGGTGGCTGAATGGCTAAAGCGCTCGTCTCGAATAAACCCTTTTAGAAAAAAGGTTTAATCCAAAAACTAAAGAGAAAACGAGTGGGCTCTGCCCATGTAGGTTCGAAAACTCAGACAAGCTTTGCTTGTCGGTCGAAGTTCCTGCCCTCAGCGCTGGGCTGGTGGTCTAGTGGCATGACGTCTGCCTCACACGCAGAAGATCGGGAGTTCAATTCTCCCCCGGCCCATATTTAAAATTTAACTACTATTGTTTCACATGCCAAGAACGATACTCAGACCCGAAGAAGTGCCATTCATGAATTGGGGCATGGTTACTGAAACTAATTATGATGGTAGATGGGAAGAAATTCCCATAAAAAGATATGACCCCCTTTTTTCGCATCCAATAAGGTTGAATGGTAATCCCATAGATAAGATGACAGGTAGATTTTCTTATACTAGTCCTGTAAGAGCTACACGCCCTTCAGGCAGTTCAGATGACGTATTTGGGCCTATAGTAAGAGGCGAAGAAAAAGATGAATCATATGTTATTGTTGTTGTGGGAGATGGAAAGAATCTGAACAGTGCTTTTTCCTTGGAACCGATCATAGGAAGCTATGAAACATACAGCGCAATCAGCTTCCTTAACAGATATCCTGCTATGCTTAGACACATTGATACTCAAGTGGAAAAGGATGTTATCAGCAGACTTGACGCGCACTCAAAAATTGCAAGGGGCATGAATTTTGTAACAACCACAACAAACAGATATGACAATATAAGTGATATGCCACAAAAAGAGCTTGAAGAACTTCTGAAATCCATGTCTCACTCCATCTCACATGCAGTTGCAGAGGTGAATGAAAGAGGGATTCAATACATTCCTATTTATCCGTTTTTTAATTTAGGGCCTAAGGTTGGTGGAACAGTTAAGCAGGTACATGCGCAAACATATCTGGATCTAAATAATGATGGACATGGATCCACAGCAGAATTTATGCTGACGGCTTTTACTGATGGATGCAGAGTATGTGAAAGCGAACATGATGGTAGATTGATTTATCAAAATAAAGGATTTGATGTATGGGTATCTGCTTCACCCAGACGTGATCATCATATAAGATTTGCTCCAAGAGAACATGTTAGAAAGCTTACAGATTTCGATGGATTTGAAGATTATGCAGAGGTTATACTTGCATCTAACAGAGCGCTTGATCAGCTTGGTGTCGAAGAAGATAGAAATATAGAGATTTACACATGCCCTGATGGTTATGATTCAAAGTTCCATTGGTTTGGTGAAATACTTCCATGGCAAAGAGTGGGAGGATTTGAAAGACTGGATAACACACAGGTTGTGAGAAAGTCGCCAAATGAGGCTGCTAATGAGCTAAAGAAGGCCATTGCTAATCTTTAAAATATCGGCATTCCAAATTTAAAGACTAAGTGGAATTAGATTAGATATGGGCCTGTGGTCTAGGGGCATGACGTCGCCTTGACGTGGCGAAGACCGGCGGTTCGATTCCGCCCGGGCCCATTTATAAAGACATTTAACAGATATTTACAAGATAACGCTCCTGTCGTCTAGTCCGGTCAAGGACACGAGGTTTTCGAGCTAACATCGGAAACGATGAGGCGAAAGCCAATGATATAGCGAAACCACCTCGTAACCTGGGTTCAAATCCCAGCGGGAGCGTTTATATTTATGCGGGGGTTCCCGAGCGGCCAAGCACTAGACTGCTTGCGAAGATCGCGCGGGTAGTCATGGGCCAAAGGGGCAGGATCGTGAATTCTTACGAATTTATGATGCTAAGCTTAGGACCCTGTGACTTAGTGTCTTCAAGAGTTCGAATCTCTTCCCTCGCATTTATTTTTTAAACTAACACGACAAGTTATCATACAAGCGGGGGTTCCCGAGCGGCCAAACACGAGACTGTTTGCAAAGATTGCATAAGTAGTCATGGGCTAAAGGGGCTAGGTTCAGGGCCTAGTGACTTAGTGTCTTCAAGAGTTCGAATCTCTTCCCTCGCATTTTCAAGCAATTACGAATTTTTTCTTAATAGGCATTTAAATAGTTACGAATACTTAGACAATGATTAAAGCGTAGGAGTGCTGTTTCTTATGAGAAGAAATATTACGAGAGATCTATTAGTACGTGTATTTACACCATTGGAGTTGCCAGGAATAACTAGAAGATTGCTGAGATATGCAATAGAGGATTATGGTGACGATCTTGGTTTCACAGGCGGAAGAATCTGGGAGAGGCAAGGCGATGTATACAGAATGACTGATCAGGTAGGAGGTAATGGGGACAGATTAGGATATACATTTCCTGCAGATCATCCATACATTGAGCAAATGAAGAGAGACGGCCTTATCATGTACAAGAGAGGTGATGAGGGATGGGATAGCACACTTGAAGATCCCATGGGAGTTGATGGTTTTACTGCTGTACCAATAGGACGTGACGAAAAATATATTGCAGCATTTGATACAATTGGTAAAAAAAGAAGGATTCAAAAAAGAATACTTAGTGACATATCCATTATATCCCAGACAGCGCTTGCAGAGGCAGAGAGAATATCCCAGGAAGCACTTGTAGAGGCAAAGAAGAAAGGACAACTAGAACATGAAAGAGGACATCTACACTCAGAGGTCAATATTGCGTATGAGACACAGAAGAGCATACTTCCTCGTAGCCTACCGAAATTTCCAGGTTTTGGCATGTATGTTGTTTTCAAGCCGCTTAAGAGAAGGGAAATAGCTGTTGGTGGAGATTACTACAGTGCAAGACTAATGAATGATCATACACTTGAAATCAGCATGGGAGACGTGTCAGACAAAGGTCTACGTGCAGCAGGATATGCAAGTGATATACATGTTGCTAGAATGGCACTAAAGAAGCTCGATTTACCTCCAAATGAGTTGTTAATGCGCCTAAACGACGTTCTATATGAAAGAATAAATGAGAAAGCAGGAGTCGGGCAAGAGAACCATGAAACAAGCAGATTTATGACATACTCAATAATGAATGTAGATACTAATGGAATGATTACATACGCTAATGCAGGACATGAGAACCCATTGCTACTAAATCAAAATGATTTTTACGAGTTTGATATGGGTGGGCCACCATTAGGTCTTTTCCCAAGCACTTCACTTTTGGAACTATTTCAGGACGTTCCATATCCAATAGGAACCGCAATGCTTCATGAAGGAGGCGTGATCGTAGAATTCACAGACGGTATAACAGAGGCAGCGGATCAGAGCGGAGATATGTTTGGTATCGATAGATTGAAAGAAGCAATCTATGACAGAAGGGAATATTCAGCTAAGGAGATAGCGCAGGGAGTACTTGATGCTGTCAAGAAACATAGGAATGGGGCGCTAAAAACAGATGACAGAACCCTGTTTGTGCTTAAGAGGACAGGGTAATACATTTATATTCTAATTGCCTAACTCTTTCGTATGAGAGCATATTTAGCTACGAACATGATAGGAAGTTTCGTATTTGACAACAAGAAGAAAATAGTAGCCTATACTCTATTTCCGAAAGAGCCTGAAAAGATTGCAAAGGAGCTTGCAAAGGTTGAAGCAGGCGAAGTCCTGAAACAGGAAAAGGAACTGATAGACAATCTCAGGAAGATTGGGTATAAAGAAGTAATATGCAGCAGGACTGTTGAAGTCA
>JBDRNB010000089.1:0-9322 GCA_043811635.1 Candidatus Aenigmatarchaeota archaeon | reverse complement strand
ATGCTTTTTATCTCCTTATGTTCTACCTTCTTTCTGAGGGTTATCACATCATCCAGGTACTGAACATACTTCTCGCTGACAAGCTTCATCTTCACCACATCCTTTCTCAAGGATTCAGCAGCATCAGAAGGCCTTGGCGGTATCTTGCCCATGAACATCAGAACAGCCTGTGCGCTCTCAAGCATTGCGTAATAACAATCCTCAACAACCATGTACATCTTTGCATTCTCCACACGCTTGATCCTCTTGGGACCACGCTCTATGAATTTTTCAACAGCCTCCTGCGAAGGCCTGATCTCTCCCATCTGAAGCAGTCTTTTAATTGGAAGGAATATATCCTTGTCAAACACAGGAACGCCCTCACGTATGAAGTTGAACACAATTGGATGCCCTTCTCTGACAAGCCTCCAGAACTCTGTGAGCATGTATGGCTGCTGAACAGACATGTTCTTGGAACAGCTCTTTGCTATCCTTTCCAGATCATCTTCCAGCTGCTCCCTGAAGATTGGCGTGATCTTTGTCCGGGTGTCATCAATTATCACAAACACATCAATATCAGAATGTTTTTTAAAACCACCACGAGCTGTAGAGCCAAACAAGACTATTGACCTTATCACAGGCCCGTATTTCTTGAGCGCCTCTTTGGTGAACTTCTTAAGAACCTGAACACGCTTGCTTTTCTCTTTATCTAACTGTTCTGGTGTGTCGAGCGTGCCTTTCTTCGTTTTCTTGACTGTTTTCTTTCGTGGCATTTTATCACCATTTAGTGCTTCTCTTTTTTGTTTATAAATCTATTCCAGGTTTGATTTATTATTAACTTGATAGAATAAAAGCTATACGTTTGCCAGCATCTTTGAGGTGATAAGGCCGGTGACCTTTGTATAGCTGCCTGCTGCATTACGCATATACATCTTTGAGACCCTCTCCTTGAATACAGGATCGTATGGCCCCTTCTTCACGAACACATGAAATATCTTTTTTGCTCCTTTTCTGAGCTTTCTGCCTGCATTACCTATGTTTTCACCTCTCCTCGGCTTCTTCTCAGGCTTTCCCTCCATATCCTCTTCAATTTCTTCCAATATCCTCTTCTCTTCTCTTGGGGTTCCAAGTATCTCATGCACATAGTTTTCAAAGCTCTTCTCCCTTGCATGAATCTCTATCATGTGAAGAAGGAATGCATTCTGTGACATAACCCACGCCTTGACAGGCTCAAACATTATGTTATCAGTTTCTACTCCCTGTGGAGGAGGTGTCTTTAGGAGGTCTAGCTTTATCTTGATATCAATCAGGACATAATATGTTTGGTGGGGATCCATTTCCCCGACTTCTCTGTGTATCATATGATCCATCAGCTTGCGAACATCAGCCTCTGTTAGATCAAGGTTGTATCTTTTGTTTATCTTGGGTATCCATTCCTTCACAGTGTCGTCGAGCGGATCTATGACAAACTTGTTTCCTGAATCTATGACTGCTTCAGGCTTTCCTTTCTGTGCAACATAGAACGGCTTCCACATCCAGACCCGGACACCTGTTGTTGCCTGAGATTGGCCGAAGCCGGGTGTCACATATGGGTTTGATAGATACTCTGATGGATTTTCCTCGGTCTTTTCCTTGATCATCCTGTATCTTGCTATGTATGGCTTGAGCCAGTTCTTGTACTCATCTATGGATTTCTTGCGCGCCCTTACCATTGCCTCTATCCTTGCATATCTGTCCTTGACAACAGGAAAGAACATCTCCTTCCATTTCAGGTACAGTTCGTTCTTTGTTTTCAAGACAGTTGCCTCTGCCTGCGAGACATCAAGCTCTCCCATTATCATCTTAACCTGCTTGTCTGAGGGGATCTTTTCAGGATCTGTCCATTCTGATTTCATTCGAATGAAGTCAGTGATGATTGTAGGCCATCTTCTTGCCATTGTCACCATGGAATAGCCTTCGCCTGTATGCGCGTCAATCCTGTCAATAAACAGCGAGCGAAGAACATGGTCATCCCCTTTTGCCTTCTTGAAGTATTCCAGGATCTCCTTGTACCTTCGTGCATCATGGGACAGGAGCTCGTAATCAGCAACTGCCTGGGAGGTTGATGCAAGCCCTGACTTGATTGCGCCCTCTATCTTCTGCTTCTGCGCGACTGTTATATTGTAGTATTCTGCATACGTGGGCGTGACCTCCATCCATTCATCAACCTTTTTTATCTTGAATGCCCACTTTGGTGCTTGGTATACAAGAGAATAATATAGATTGGATCCTGATCCCCTGAGGCTCGTGTAATCCAATACTGTCTCCATCTCGAAGGGGGATCCGCATACACCTTCGCCTACCCATGTAACTGGCGTGTGACTACTTCTAAATTCATCTACGACTAATTCATCAGGCATAATTATACTATGGCAGGAATATTAATAATCCGCCTATTATGAGAAGAATGAAACCTAATATGACACCTACTAGACTGAACGATGATGGTTGATGTTCAGCATTTGCTGGAAAGAAAAACACCAGAAATATGCCTATTATGAATAATAGTATTCCAACAGCCACACCCGCAAGCCCAAACATAAAACCGGCACCTATACTAATATTAATGTGAACTGACAAATAAATATTAGGTAAGTGATTTTATGGTATTTGCCAGAACAAAACTTGTTATGGAAGATAACTGTTACGCAGAGGAGCCAGGAACGATCACAATGAAGTATGTAGGCCCTAATGTGACAACCATATATGATAAATTATATGAAAGTATGAAGCTTCTGTTCCGGGTTTCTGATGCTGATATCCAGGAGACAGACTATTCCTGGGGCAAGGGCAAGGACTCAGATAAGTTCAAGGTGCGATGGTGGATACACAAGGATATGGATCTTTTCACATACCTGTTTGTTAGAATAGATCTCTCAGGCCAGGGCAACGAAAAAACAGGAAACGCGACAATCGGCGTTAGAGGCCTTTTGAGGACAGAGTATCCACAAGATACAATATGGCAGAGATCCCTGTTTTATGAGATGTTCAGAACCCTGTGGCATAGGGCTATTTATCATAAAAAAAGAGAGGACTACGCAATTGAATGCAGACACATAACCATGATTTTACAAAAGAGGATGATTGAGTATTTTAAAGAACTGAGGGGTAGCTCAAATGGCGGGGAAACTGTGGATAAAGGATGATTGCCTAGTTCCTGATAGATTTATACATATCAAATACAGCGGCCCTGATCCCCTAAGTGTTGTTAAGAAGATATCAGGAGATATAAAACCGTTTTTTCATGTCAGCTCTTCAGGAACCAATAACACGAAGTTTTTGATAGATGATGTTGGAGACCCCATTAAGTTTTATTCTACATGGTGGGTTAAGATAGGCCTAAGCAATTACTCAAATATTGTAATAAATATCAAGACGCAGGGGAGTCAGACAAAAAGGGACGGGACAGGTGAGTTCTACCTTGAGCTTCATGGAGATCTGGAAACGAATTTTAAAGGGGCAAATGTCTTGTTAAAACCTTTCTGGCTGATGTATTCTTACCTCTTCTATGACAGGGTAAGAAGAAGCTATTTGGACAAGTGTAGAAACCAGATAATGAACTTTAGAAATACGATAAAAGAGTATTATAATATAGGGACCACAACAGTCCCAACAGCAGATTCTGCATATGGTTGATGTTTTATGCAAAACACCCAGATATTTGGTTATAAGTGTGCTGTCAAGGGCTGGCTTTCAGGAAGCCTCATCTTTGGAGGAATATTGGGAGACTTTGGTTTCGTCGTGCAGGCCATCCTTTTCATAATAGGCGCTTTGATTTTGCTTGATACAGTGTTCCCATTTGGCACAAACATGTTTGGATTGAGTATGATAATACTCTTCGTTATAGGCGCTCTTTTTTCATTCCAGTTTTTACTTATGAATGTTCTTGTTTACTACATGGGGCTGTGTTTGGTGATAGTCATTCTTGGCTATCTAGTAAGTGCTTTGAAGAAGCATAAACTAAACTTTATAACCCCCGAAAACACTAATTAAATATGAAAATTAATTATGGAGAAGCCATTGGAAATACATTCAGGTTTAGTTTCTCTTTCAAGCGATGGTTCCCATTTTTCATAGTTAATGTCATATTCTTCCTGTTGGCCCTTGGTTTGACAATCCCAAATATGGAAGCGTTCATAACCATGATGACAACAAACACTTTTGCATCTGGTGGATTGTTGATAGTCCAGTATATAGCTGCAATGGCAGCACTGTTTGTTGTATGGGCATTGCTGCTGATCTACATATCTGCAGCTATTGTACACCAGAGCCACAAGGAGAAAGAAGTGAAGAAGAGCTGGCAGGTTGCTAGAAAGAAGTTTTGGTCTTTCCTTGCATCAATAATAGTTATCACCTTAATAACACTTGTTATTTCAGTTGCACTTTCACTGATACCTTTCATAGGGCCTTTCCTAGGAAATATAGCCTCTATCATAATCAGCATCATGTTCTTCTTTGCATTCCCGGCAATCGTATTGAAGAATCAAGTATTTCATGATGTCCTAAAGGATTCGTATGATATATTCAAGAAGAATGGATTAAGGGTCATATTGATCTGGATTGTGATCATACTGATTAACTGGGTTATAGCATTCGTATTCGCAATACCATTAATGGGCGTATTTCTTACAGCGTTCACTGATCTGCTTGTAGTGGGAACGTTCTCTGCAACAAGCGTAGTGTCCTTGATCGCAGCAATACAAAACAACCTGGCTTTTATAGTTATAGCAGGTGTGATTGCAATCGCTGGCATGTCAATTACACAGGTGTTCCAACTGAAGGCACAGACAGAATTCTACAAGCAATTTAGGAAGAAGAAGCTTCCCTTCTGAGCCCACCTATTGAGGCTCCTATGATAGAACCTATCACATCGTAACTTAGATCAATCAGATCTGTGAATCTTCCAGGCACAAAGGATTGTATGAACTCATTCAACCCTCCCACTGCAATGGATATTAGTATTGCCAGATGCCACCTATGTTGCCTGAATCTTGTGTAGCTGAGCATCCTCTCTGCAAGTAATCCATAGACAAGGTATGCAACTATATGTTCTATGTCGCCTAATCTGAATCCGGGTGTTGGTTCTACGATAGTTATGATTTGTATGGAGTAGTAGAACAGGAAAAATGTTTCTAACAAAAAGAGTATAGTGAATGTGTATAATCTTTTCATGCCCATACGGAGGTCTTAAATAATAAGTAATAAATACGTATATTAAGGGTATGATGCAGATAGGCATAGTCGGAAAATCAAACACAGGAAAATCAACTGTATTCAAGGCCGCGACTTTGGTAGACATAGAAATAAGCAACCGGATTTTTACAACAATCAAGCCAAATCAGGCTGTCGCATATGCGACAGCTCCGTGCCCGTGCAAGAAGCTTGGTGTCACATGCAAACCGCAGAACTCGAAATGTGTTTCTGGTGTGCGCATGATTCCAATCAAGCTGATAGATGTTGCAGGGCTTGTTCCAGACGCACATAAAGGCCGTGGTCTGGGAATACAATTCCTGAATGACCTGATGGATGCATCCATGCTTATACATGTAATCGATTTATCTGGTGGAACAGATGTGGAAGGAAATCCAATTAAATCTGGCACACATGATCCAGAAGATGATATTAAATTCCTGCCACATGAGATAGATCACTGGATGTTTTCCATTATGTCAAAGAACTGGCCAAGCATCAAGAAGAAGGCTGAATCCACGAGAGAGCCTCTGGAGAAATTGATCTACAACCAATTATCTGGCCTAGGCGTGACACCCCTTGCTATAGAGGATGCCTTGAGAGAGACTAATTTCAAACTTAGCAGCTCTAATAGTGATCTGCTTGAGTTCATCTCTTGCATACGCGAAAAGTCCAAGCCAATCATAATTGCAGGAAACAAGATAGATGTTTCTGAGGCTAAAGCAAACTACGAGAGATTGAAGTCATACGAGATCACGCCCACATCAGCAGAGAGCGAGCTTGCTCTGCGAGAGGCAGAAGCACATAAATTAATAGAGTACGTGCCTGGAGAGAAGGACTTCAGGGTTGTTTCAGATGTGAATGAGAAACAGAAGCGGGCTCTTGAATTCATAAAGAAGAACGTGCTTGACTCATTTGGATCAACCGGGGTCCAGCAGGTGATAAACAAGGGAGTGTTTGATGTGCTTGACATGATAGTTGTATATCCTGTTGCAAATATAGGCAAGATGGCGGATAAGAAAGGCAATGTGCTTCCTGATGCGCACTTGGTTAGAAAGGGCACAACCTTAAAAGAGTTTGCTTACAAGATACATCAAGAGATAGGGGATGCGTTCGCAGGTGGTCTTGACACACAGAGGAAGAAGCTGGGAGCAGACCATGTACTGAAGAACGGCGACATAGTTGAGATAGTTACGAGGTAGATATGGCGAGAAAGGGAAGATATGGGACAGTTATGAGATTATGCGAACAAAAGGTAGACGAGAGATTGTACTCACTGACTGATATAATTAGAATGAGAGAGAATATGAGATTACAACCTCCAGAATATAATGGATCTGAAATGGATTATTACAGAGAACACCTGAATGGTTCTGCTGTGAGGCTGGACGCATTAGGTGTTGATCTTTCTGGAGTTAATATTAGGACAGCTTACAGGGATAGTGGAGTGAAAAGATTACTGGAGTCTATGGGTGGCTGATATGCTTTACTTAATTAGCTTGGGTTTATATGAAATGAAGGATATGAGCGTGAAGGCTCTTGAGACTGCTAGAGCGTGTGACGCACTCTACCTGGAGATGTATACAACTAGGATGAATCTGGATGAAAAGAGGCTCACGAACTTCATAGGAAAGCCAGTGAAACAATTATCTCGCGAGGAGATAGAGGATGGGAAGAGGATACTACAAGAGGCAACGAAGAAGGACGTGGGCCTGCTTGTAGGTGGCGATGCGCTTGTAGCTACGACACATACATCCCTTATACTTGACGCTAAAAAGGCAGGAGTCCAGGTTCAAGTAATCCACGGCTCAAGTATATACTCGGCCATAGGAGAGACAGGCCTTCAGTTGTACAAATTTGGCAAGACAACCACACTCGCATATTCAGAGGATAATTACAAGCCAACAAGCTTCTATGAAACAATCCAGCAAAATAAAAAATCAGGACTTCACACACTCGTCCTGCTAGATGTCAAGGCAGACAAGAACAGGTTCATGACTGTGAAGGAAGGCCTTAAAACAATCCTTGAGGTGGAAAAGGAGAAGAAAGGTAAAATTATTTCAGAGGATACCAAGGTTGTTGCAGTTTGTCAACTAGGTGGTGATCAGAGAATCAAGTACGCAAAGGTAAAGACTCTGATGAAAGAAAATCCTGAAAACACACCTGCTGTCTTGATTATTACAGGCGAATTGCACTTCTTGGAAAAAGAATATTTGGAGGGGTTGTAAAGCTCTGGGATATATAACTTTTTAAAGTTAATGATTATCTAAATCATATTGAGGTGTAGCATGTCAGAATACCAACAAGAATTGATATTAACACCAGAAATTAGAATAGAAAGAGGGGAACCTGTAGAAGTCAGAGAGGATGTTCAGAACTCAAGAGAATCTATTATGCAAGAGTTAGGTCTTGACAGGAATGATTCTAAAATAGCTGTTAGGACAATTAAACACGCATATCTTTCAGGTCGTGAAGATCAATATGCAGAGGTAACTTTAGCTCCCGGAATAACATCAACTGATTGTAAATGGAACCAAATGCACTTACATAAAACAGGAGATCCTTTCGAAGCTTTTGGTCGTGAGACTCCCTTTTCTGGATATGATGTTTATACTGCAAGACTAGCTGATGGTGGATATGTTCACTTCTCAACATTTGGTTTAGTTTTAGGTTTTGATGGTGAAAATGATTTTGATAAATCATTTGTTTTACTTGCAGAAAAAAGAGGTAAAAATCAACAACAAAGAGGTTCCATCTCTATTTCAAATCAAGGTTATGAAGCTATGTGGAGAGAACAAAGAATTGGACCTGAAGAGATTCCTTTAACAACAGCAGATTTTATGAAAGCCATTAGTTATGATTCGGTTAAAACGCTACGGATTGATGAAAACCAACTTGTTGGTTACCAAAACATGGGTCTTGCATTCATGCCTGGTAGTATAGATGCTGGCGGTCTTGTAGTTGCGTGTATTTCATATAGTGACCTTAAAAAAGCGTATGATAAGACAAGGTCAGATGCTGATAAACATCCTGAAAATGCATGGAAAATTCCAGTAATTATACCAGTAAATGAGTTACCTGATTTTTTGCGATCGAGTGAACATGTAAATTCACTGTTAAAAGAAAGTGCCCTGGGCAGATATTTTCATGACGATATGCATGTTTTAGGCAGTTTATATGAAAGTGCATTAAGTAGGGGATTTGATAAAGATTAATTTTTTATTATTAATCTTATTTCTATCAATCAACATCAAACGGGCCTTAAGCCCTAGAAGAATCTAACCTTTCTCGAACTTTTCAGTCCATTTGAAGTTCTTGCCGACGCGGCCGAGGCGTGCGTTCTTCTGGCACTTGGAGCCACAAAAGTAGGAAACCTTTGAATCAAGGCCTACGAACATCTTTCCTCTTCCTTCAAGAAGTTTTTTGCCGCAAAATGTGCACTTCATATAATCATCTCTTTTGTAACTTGGATACAGAATCCATTGTCGTGTCCTTCAGTATCAGTATGTCCCCTTTCTTCACAGGGCCTACCACGTTTCGAGTGAGCACCTTATCCTTGTCCGGACCATCTATGATCCTGCATCTAACCCTGCTTACGCCTTTTACTCCTAGTTTTCCAGTTATCTCTAATATCTCTACAGGTATTGGCATGTAATCACTTCTTCAACGCTTCAATCTTGTGAACTACATCAGCAAGTACCTTCTTGGATTCGCCTTCTTCCACAATTGATATGGAAGATGTTGGAACCTCAATTCCAGCTGCCTTTCCCAATTCTATCTTTGAAGGAACATACACGAATGGTATCTTCTTCTCCCGGCATAGAATAGGTAGGTGTATCAGGATCTCTTCAGGCGTCACGTCCTCTGCCATGATAACAAGCTTTGCGTTTCCTCTCTCTATGGACTTTGTTGATTCGTTGACTCCTTTTCTTAGTTTTCCTGTTTTGCTGGCTAGTGTTATTGCTTCATATACCTTGCTTACAAGGTCGCTTGGTACTTCAAACTTCACGAAACTTGGTTTGGTCATATAAACCTCCATCACCGCTTAACGGATCACTGGGAATTTATCCCTAAGTATATCTTGTATGGGTATAAAGAATATAAAGGTTTTTCC
>JBDRNB010000088.1:0-10116 GCA_043811635.1 Candidatus Aenigmatarchaeota archaeon | reverse complement strand
GGTAAGGGCAAAAAGGATAGACATGTATCTATTCCTCATCATTTAAGGGAAGAGCTAACTAATTGGATAAAACATTGTGATAAATATGTATTCAGAGGCAGGGGTGATAAAGGCCTCCTGAATGATAGAACCTTGAGGCGTATAGTTAAAAAATACGCTATACTTGCTGGTTTGAGAAAAGCAGTTGAAATCCATCCTCATACTCTAAGGCATTCATACGCAACACTACTGCAAAATCAAGGTCTGCCCTTAAATGCAATACAAAGGCTGCTTGGACATGAGAATATAGAGACAACTACAATTTACACGCATTTAGGGACTAAAAAAATAGAAGAATTAGTACAGAAGGCATTTGATAATGCTTTCAAGGAGTTAAATGATAGCAAGTAAAGAATTTTGGGAAGAAGTAGAGGAGTTCTATAAAACACAAGGAAAGGTGATAGCGTACGCAGAAGATTGTATATGTAATTGGTTTGAAAAGAATTACAAGCAACTTGGTTTTGAAAAGATACTCAGGAGACAATGGAACAAGACTCCTGATTATATAGTTCTTAAAAATGGGAAGGAAGTTAAAGTCGAAATAGAGTACCTTGCTTCTAGTTTCATCCAACATAAACATAAGATATCTGAAGCAGATATTGTGATTTGTTGCAAAAATGATGTTGAATTAAAAGGGGTAAAAGTGATAGCATTAGACGATGTTTTTGTTTGTGCAAATGATATTATTGAGAAACTAGAAGAAATAAGAAGAAAACGTATAGAAGCAGAAACTCAAAATTTTATTGAAAGGGTGTGGAAAAATATAGGGGTGAAGAAATGAGTCTAGCAGACTTGATGGCTGGTTCTGGGAAGGAGGAGGCCAGGAGGATACTTACGCCTCTGGAGATTGCTGAGATGTTTCAGGCAGCTGAAGCGAATGCAAGGGACTGCATGCTGCTGAAGTGCTTGTACTACTTGGGCCTGAGTAACAGCGAGGTTCAGAATATGCAAGTGGATGATGTTGATTTTGATGCAAGCAGAGTTCGAGTTATGCGAGGGGAAAAGAAGCGTACACGCAAGGTGATGATTCCCGATGGTTTTGGTAAGGAGCTGAAAGGCTTTGTGAAAGGCAAAAAAGGCCCTATATTCTCTGGTAGATCCATGGGACTTCTGAGTGACAGACATATCCGTAGAATTGTAAAATCGTATGCATGCAAGGCCGACTTGCAGAAAGCGTCCGAAATTCATCCTCACTCTTTAAGGGATTCCTATGCATCCCATGTGAAAAGTCTCACAAACAAGTAAGTATATAATTAATTATATGTTTTAAGAAATAACTAATTAAATCACACTATTTAATTAGACCCATTAAAAAGTATATTTTAGGAAACATATACTGAAGTATATGAATTAGGAATTTTACAAGATTTGGCTAATTTGAGGAGGTGAGTCTAGACCAGGAAGAGGAAAACAGTATGTACAGAGATCAAAACGGACTTTTGTGAGGGAAATGCATATAAACCCTCAAATCCACATAAAAAACCCAAACACGCTTAAGAACGAGGGAAAATCCCAATAAAGTGAGGATTATGGTAGTAATTCATGGCAGACCAGTAAGTGCATACGATGGAGTAGAAGATATAGATATGTATTGTCAGGATATAGCGGTAATATCCCATGGTGAAGATAGAAGACAGAATGGAGAGCCTGTTATACGCCATGCACATTACATAGCTGAGCATATGGATGAAATTATCATACATCCTAAATACAAAAAAACAGCAAGAGCTGCTGGATGGATGCATGATGTTGTTGAGGATTCTGACTCTGAAGAAGGTGAGGATAACATACATGTCTTCAATCCATATTCCCCTTATCAGAGAGTGCAATTTTTGAACGGAAGCATGGATGGAAAAAGATACCTTAATACCTTACTTAGTGATGGCGGAAGTGAGGGTAGATGGGTTTCTTATATTGTAGACAGGGTCACATATAGGAAAGAGCGAGGAGTCTATGAAGATTATGTAAGAAGGATATTCAGATTCAAACCCGATGGCACCACCTTAAAACTGCTTGACAAGCTTGCAAAAAAGGGCGACAGGCTGTCTTTTCTAAACATAATAACAGCTGTTCTCAAGATGGTTGATAGGGATCATAACACAGATCCCGAGGAAGAAAGAAATACTGATAAATTAATGGAGGAATATGCTGAATTAGAGATTGCTAGTTATGAGGAGTTAAGAGACTTCTATTACAATCATAAGGTTCTAGACGCTTTCAGGGAGATTGATAACCTTAGTTATAATCCAGAATTTTTTAAAAGGGTTCTTGTAGAGACCTTTAGAGATAAAATGACTGCTACAGCTATTGATAATTTGTTCTTTTATCTTCCGTTGGCAGAAGATGCTCTACTTAGAAACATACCTCAAGATAATGGATTGTATGATAGTGGTAAGGTAAGAAGAATGATAGAAAAGGTCTACGCCAACTCATTGGCCATAGGAGACAGATTTGGCGGTCACGCTGCTTTTGATTTAGATGTGATTGAAAGAGTGGGAATGAATAGAGGCAGAGACCTAGAAGGAACTATATTAAAAAATCTGAAAAAAAAAAGAAGAAAAACAAGAGCAAGAGAAGCAAGGATAGCCCATGGGGATCAGTGATAAAGATAAATCACCAAGAAACAAATAATATACATGAGATTTACTAATCTAACACATCAGCTTACTTGGAAGGATCTCCTTCTGATTAAGGCGTTCTGCATCATTCTCGGCATCATCATAGGCGGTTATATAGCTGGATTTGTAACCAGATACTCTCTGTGGCTTGTTGTCTTGCTTATAATATTCGCTGCAAAACCTGTGCACACAATATGGAAGACAAGGGACAAGAAGAGGAAGTATTATCTCAACCGTGAAGAGTGATATGACAGAGGCAATTTCATGGGAATAAACTACGCTATCTTCCTGTTTATATTTGTAATCATCATGTTCCTGATTGTTTTCTGGATGCTTGGGAGCGTTTTTTGAGTCTTGGTTCCACCTTCATCAGAAGGAACATGACAGAGAATATAACCATTGCAAGGGATGATGGATAGACGAACCACAATACAAATACGAGGCTTAGTATGCTGTTTGTGAATGTTGTGTATATGAAATAAGACACAATTGGCGGCACAACCAGCCATATCAAGAGGATTAGAAGCACAGTCGCATCTATCCGGTCGAAGTCTGTTGTCATATGTTCTATCCTGATAATCTTCTTGAAGCTTTTGATTAGAAGTCCGAAAACAAGTATCACCACGACTGTGGATACAATCATGACAAGGAATGTCATCTCCACGTCACGTGTAAAGACAGCTGCAGCCTCGTAGTATGCAGGCGCATGTATGCCAAATCTTCTAAGCATGATAAAGTAGACATTGTATGTAAGGACAAAAGCAAGAGCGCCCACAAGTAGGGAGAATAGCTTTGTTGAGCGCGTTGTCTTGTTTCTTGGTTTCATTGTATTATGTTTGGTTTCTGAATCTTAAATCTTACTCCAGGCCCATGAGTGATAGCATTACCAGTATTCCGAATAAGAAGAGGACAAGCTGACCTAGGGATCTGCTTACCCTTGTCTCCTTGTGCAGTTCAGGTATCAGGTCAGAGCCTGCTATGTATATGAATCCCCCTGCTGCAAGAGGCACCAGGAACACTGTTATGTTTTCGAACATGAATGCTGCTGAAAGAGCAATTATGGCTCCTATGATGGCTGTTATGGCTGAAAGGAAATTCACAAACAATGCTCTTTTTCTTGTGAATCCAGCGTGAATCAGGACACCGAAGTCTCCAATCTCCTGAGGTATCTCGTGGAGTATAACAGCTATGGTTGTGGCTATGCCTACAGGTATGCTGATCAGGTAACTGACAGCTATGATCAATCCGTCTATGAAGTTATGAAGCGCATCACCTATGAGGTTTGTGTATGCAAATGGATGTACGTGATCCTTTGTGTCTGGCAGGTGGCAGTGTCTCCAATGTACTATCTTCTCAAGTACGAAGAATAGTATTATTCCAGAAAGCAGGTACATGGATACATTCACTGTGAAGCCGAACTCCTCTACTGTATGCGGGAGCAGATGCAGGAAAGCATCACCAAATAAGGCTCCTGCAGAGAAGCTGACCAGATAAATAAGTATACTCTTCAGTTTTTCCACATTAACAGAGAGTGCAACTATCCCTATCAGTGCAATCAGGCTAACAATTATGACGCTTCCAATCACGTAGAACCAGACGTCGTAACCTACATGCTCAATCATTTCCATCTGCGCGCTCACGCTGCTAATGGATAACAGTAAAACCAGCAGGGTGATTGGTATTAGCAGTTTCATAAAAATCATTATCATGTTATTAGGCTGATTATATATAAAACCGTTAATATATCTATTCACATATTTTAATATTTAAATATAAATATATAAAGACGTATAAAAATTGAAGTAGTTTCCCTATGGAGATAGAAACATTTATAAATAAGCGATTTAATCAAAATTTATGGCTCAAAAAAAGACCAGAATCGTGACCACAATAGAGGTTGACAAGGAGTTATTTCTTAGATTCAAGGCTCTATGTGTCTTAAAAGAGAAAACCATCTCAAAAGAGATCGAAGGCCTGCTTAGGAAGCATGTCGAAGAGCTTGGAAAGGACACCTTAGTTTGATTTCTCACTTTCACAGTCCAGATCACATCTTTCTCTGTATTCACAGTAGTTGCACATCCAGCTAATCTGTTGTTTTTGTTTCGCCTCTGGCGCAGGCAGCTTGTCTGTTGTCAGGTGCTTGTGCAGATCATAAAACCTTGACATCACGTCCTGGACAACTGATTCATCATATTCAACTGGAAACTCCCTTGACTGCAGCGTTGATTTTTCCACATACAGGAGCATGCCACTATGTATGCCTGTGGCATGCATGTACAGATGAAGCTGCATCAGATGCGAATCGACAGGCTCCTTGACCATGTCCAACATCTTGGTCGATTTCACCTCAACCAACACCTTCTGGTTGTTTTTCTTTACAAGAAGTATGTTATCCACGCGGCCGGATAGTATGAAATCCTTCTTATCTATAATCAGGGGGAGCTCTGATTGGAGAAGCTCTATCTCCGGGTTTTTCTCGCTCTTCAGGACATCTGCGACAAAATCATGAACCATGTTTCCCATCTTGAATATCCTCTGCACCTCAGGCCCCAGCTCCTTTGGCTGCTTGTATGAATACCACACCTTGCGTATGCAAGAACCTGCCTCAGACGGGTAATACCTGCCTACAGTCTTCTGGCCTGCCTTTCTGTGCAGGTAGTTGTCAATCATCTGGTTGAAGTCTATCATAAGAAGAATTAGATGTTGAAATTTAAGTATCTAAAATCACTTCTTGTATCTCTTCATCAGCAATGAGTTAGAAACAACTGACACTGAGCTGAATGCCATTGCAGCACCTGCAATCATTGGGTTTAGCAGGAATCCAGTGAATGGGAACAGTATGCCTGCTGCGATTGGTATGCCAATGGAGTTGTAGAAGAATGCCCAGAAGAGGTTCTGCTTTATCTTCTTGATTGTGTAGTTGCTCAGGTCTATTGCTGTTGCGACATCCATTGGATCGTTCTTCACAAGAACAATCTGGCCTGTTTCAAGAGCCACATCTGTGCCTGCACCTAGCGCGATCCCTATATCAGCCTTTGCCAAAGCTGGTGCATCATTTATTCCGTCACCAACCATCGCGACCACTTTTCCATCCCTCTGAAGCTTCTCAATCTCCTTTGACTTATCCTCAGGTAGAACGTCTGCTAATACATGATCGATTCCAAGCTGTTTAGCTATTGCATTTGCTGTTCTTTGATTATCTCCAGTAATCATGATGACATCCTTTCCAATCTCGTGAAGCTTCTTGACAGCGTCCTTTGATGACTTCTTCAGGGTGTCTGCAACCCCAATCAGGCCCACGACCTTTTTGTCCAGGGCAAGTATCATCGCAGTCTTTCCTTCCATCTCCATCTTGCTTATCCTCTTTTCAAACTCTTCTGTTTTTATCTTGTGTTTCTCCATCATTTTCCTGTTGCCAAATAGTATCAGCTTCTTGTTGTATATTGCCTTAATCCCGTGGCCTGGTATTGATTCAAAGGAACTTGCATTTGGTATTTTTATCTTCTCCTTCTTTGCCCTGCCCAGAATCGCTTCTGCGAGCGGGTGCTCTGACTTGTTTTCAACAATGGATGCATACTTCAAAACATCCTTGGCGCTTACCTTGTTAAGAGGTATCAAATCAGTGACTACAGGCTTGCCCTCTGTCAGGGTTCCTGTCTTGTCGAATACAACTGTAGTCAGTTTATGTGCATTCTCCAGTGCTTCAGCACCCTTTATCAGGATTCCGTTCTCAGCTCCCTTGCCTGTTCCCACCATGATAGCTGTTGGTGTCGCAAGTCCAAGAGAGCACGGGCATGCTATTATGAGAACAGCAACAAATGTTGTTAGTCCAAATATGAAGCTTTGGCCTAGCACAAAGTACCATAGTATGAAGGATAGTAATGCAATTATGATTACAGCAGGAACGAAATAGCCGCTTACCTTGTCTGCAAGTCTCTGTATAGGAGCCTTGCTTCCCTGAGCCTCCTCTACAAGCCTTATTATCTGGTGAAGAGTTGTATCCTTGCCAATCTTTGTTGCCTTGAATCTGAAAGAGCCATGCTTGTTTATTGTCGCTCCTATGACAGTGTCGTCCTTCCCCTTTTCTACAGGTATACTCTCGCCTGTTATCATGGATTCATCAACAGATGAGGATCCATCAACAATGATTCCATCAACAGGTATCTTCTGTCCTGGCTTGACAACTATCACATCTCCCACAAGTACATCCTCTATTGGTATCTGGATCTCCTTGCCCTTTCTGATGACAATGGCCTTCTTAGGCTGGAGGCCTACAAGCTTCTTGATAGCCTCTGATGTCTTGCCTTTTGTAATAGCTTCCAGCCATCTTCCGAATATTATGAAGGTTATCAATACTGCTGAGGTCTCAAAATATACATGGTCACCCAGGATTCCAGGAAGCAGCATCACGAATATGCTGTAGATATAAGCTGTGGATGTGCCTATTGCCACAAGCGTGTCCATTGTGGCAGTTTTTGCCTTCAGGGCCCCAAATGCACCTTTGTAGAACCTCAGGCCTACATAGAATTGAATTGGTGTTGTCAGTATCAGTAATATATAGTTCTGGTATGGGAGTGTTATTCCAAACCATTGCAATACCATTGAGATGATGAAAATAGGGATGGATAATATGAGCGAGATCAGAAACAGGTTTCTTAACTTCTTTATCTCCTTCTCACGCTCGACACGCTGATCATCTACATTACTAATAATCTTAAAACCTAAGCTCTCAATCACCTTTACTATATCAGCTTCACTTATGACTTTCTTATCAAACTCGACAGTAGCCTTCTCTGTGGCAAAGTTCACACTAGCAATATCCACTCCTTTCTTGTCTTTCAGGTTAAACTCTATGTTTGCAGCGCAACTTGCGCAGTGCATTCCTGAGATCACGAATTCTTTCTTCATGGGTATTGCTCCTTGATATTTCACTGCATGCCTAAAATATGACAATGTTAATTGGGTATCTCACACAACGTTTCACTCGACGTGCATCTCCCTTCTTCTATTCCCTTCGCACACTGTGGGCAAACCTTGTCAAATTCACCATTCCTGATCATTTCGTCACATCTGCAGATTCCATCATCCCACAACCAGCTTCCCATGTAACACATCGTGCATGGAGGATCAATGCAACAAGAATACTTTCCCTCAGTTACTGCATCATCTATTGCAAAGGATAGTTCCTGTAATATTGCTTCTCTTCTATCCTCAAAATTTTCTTTCGGTTGCGTGAAAGCCCCAATGAACATGAAAGAAATAATTAGAATAGAAAGAGCCATTAATGGTAATTTCCTATTCACGCAAACCTCCACTTTCCACCTTCAATGTCTGCATTTTTAATCAACAAGTTGTCTCCACTCACAGTATTAGGCAGAAAACCTGGCCAGCATCCACCTGGATTCTTGTTCTCTGTTCCGAGACCATTTATGGGATATTTGTTTCCACAGTTGTTGCATACCATGTAGTCTCCTTCCTGCCTGTAACCTTTATGGCTTCCATAGCAGACGTCGCATGCATCAAATCCAGTCTTGATACTTCCATCACTTGCCTTTACTGCGAAGAATCTTATCTCAGTTCCTCCGGAGTCATACTTGTACCATTTTGCAGTACTTGTTATATCTGAGAGTGAAAGGCTTGTGTATCCTGAACCTCCTGATATAGCTGCACCTGTCAGGCTTGAACCAAAAGCTGTAAAGCTACCAATTGCTAGGATAGCAACAAAGAACAGACCGATCCAAATAACTTTCATATTATTACCTCCCTTTTTGTTATTTGTTCCATATCATGAGGGAGTGTCTTTTGAACTATGTCTTTGAATTTATTCACGCAAAATCCACAACAAAAAGAATAATTATTGTACTTTTTCATATTGAAAGAGCCCATTCCACATAACTTACATCTATCAGTGTGTTTCAATTCTGTTTTCTTCATTTCACATATGATACATTTCGGGTTCATTCCACACCTCCGCAACCACATCCGCCACCAGCAGAACCTCCACAACTACCGCCTTCAGATGATGCTACAGGAGCGCTATCAAAGCTGTTTATCTCATTTGGTGATGATGTCTCTTCAAGAACGTTTGCAGGATATTCCTTGAATACCTCAAGAGAGAGCATCTCTGCTTTCGATGTCATTGTGGAGTCATATTTCACATCAAATACGTTCGGGAAGCTGAATTGCACCCCAAGGACACCATTTATGGTTTTCAGCTCACTTGATATTAGCGGGGCATGTCCTGGGCACGGAATTTCAACGCTCATTTTCAGCAGCGAGACGTCATCAGGATTGGAAAAACCCACAACTCCTGTTGCTGATGCAGTTGGCAGGTTAGCTAGCATTGGGAATATCAGCATGAATAATACTAGGTTTATGCCAATTGTGGAGCCATACATGGTTGACAAGTATTGCCACTTTCTCTTTGCACCAGCAAATGAGAACATGGTGTTCCGCTTAAGATATAGTACAGAGGATAATGTTGCAAATCCTATTGATATCAGCATCAATATATGGAAGAAATACCTGTTCATCAGTATTGGCCTGAAGAATTCCATGAGAAGAGTTACACCCAGAATGGATCCTACTATAAATGCTATACAGCCTATATGTGGAACCAATCCATATGCAATACCTTGTATAATTGTCTTATTCTTCTTGTTATTCGCGATTTCTTTCGTATCACCATAAATTGAATAGCCCAGTGTTTCTATCTCTGAATTTATCTTATCCAGACTTGTTTCTTCAGAATTGAAACTGACGTGGGCGTTATTTTTGATAAGATCTACCTTTATATTGTCTACTCCTTTCATTGATCCTATCCGAGATTCTATCAGCTTCACGCAGCTGTTACAGTGCATACCTTTAATATCTATGACCTCTTCACGGGAAGTTTTGTTTTCCATGCAAAAATAGAGGATGAAACACCATATATCCATATCGTGAAACTAGTTTCATTTTGAAATAGATTGTTTCAGAATAAAAAAAGGGCGACATGTCCCGCTTTCACGAGACATGTACCTGTTACAATAATTGATCTATTACACCCTTGAATGCTTCGAATGGTTGGGCTCCTACTAATTTTTGGCCGTTTATGAAGAATGTAGGTGTTCCGCTTACTCCAGCTGCTTGTCCATCTGCAAAGTCTTTCTGAACCTCAGACCTGTACGTGCCTGAATCAAAACAGGAGTTAAACTGTTCTGTGTTCAGGCCAAGATCTGCTGCCCACTGCTTGTATGACTCTGTTGATAAGGCTCCCTGGTTCTCGAAGATCTTGTCGTGGTATTCCCAGAACATTCCCTGTTCACCTGCACATTCAGCTGCTTCTGCTGCAGGCTGTGCCTGTGGGTGGAAGCTTAGAGGGAAATCCCTATACACAATCTTTGCCTTTCCTGTGTCCACATACTCAGTAATTATCTTTTGGTATGCATCGCTGTAGAACCTTGAACAGAATGGGCAT
>JBDRNB010000087.1:0-11713 GCA_043811635.1 Candidatus Aenigmatarchaeota archaeon | reverse complement strand
GTCAAAGAGTGGTTCAAACTATTACGGTTCCTGTACAGGAGGATATGAATGTGACTCCAATGTAAACTCTGGGGCTGGACCCCAATACGTAAGGGATGGAATGTGCTTGTCTACCCAATGCTTAATTAATACACAAGATCTTGTTGCTACAGTAAATGCTGTCACATCAGACCCGGAATGTGGCACAGGCACATCAGGCTGCTCTACTGGAGATTATGACGGAGATGGATCTGATACATGTACAGGTACAAACGAAGGCGCGCAGTGCATAGAGAACATAGATTCTGCAAGCACATGGGAAGGCATCTGCGTTGAAAACAATTGCTACATATCAGGTCCTGTAAGTGTAAACTGTGGTGCAAGCTGCACAAACGCTGATCTCACAGATGCAAACATAGTTTCAAGCTGTAGTTCTACTTCAGGTGATTCATGTGATTCTGGTATAGGAAGCACAGGATATACACAGGACGGAACCTGCACGAGCAGCGGCTGCACAACAAGCGGTGCTATTGGTCTTGTTGGAGGAACCTATTATGCAGGCTGCGCTGCAACCAGAGAATGTGACTCTTCTGCGACGGGGGGAGACTACACAAGAGACGGCTGGTGCGTCAGTTCAACATGCGACACATCCAATCCTGTAGTTGCGAGTACAGTTGGAACTGATGAATGTGGAACTGGTCTGTCAGGGTGTTCAGCAGCTGGATGGAGTAATGGAGACGAGGATACAGCATGTGATTCAGGCAACGCAGGAGCTGTCTGTGACACAACACCTGCTACAGGACCTACTGGAGACGGCATCTGCGTAGACAATTCCTGCGACACAAGCACAGTCAGTCTCAACTGCGGGTCTTCCTGTGAAAATACGGATCTAAGCAATACAAACCTGGCTAGTTCATGTGCCTCCACAACTGGAGATTCGTGCGAATCAGGTTCCATTGGATCTGACGGCTTTAATCAAGAAGGCACGTGCACAAGCAGCGGCTGCACAACCAGTGGTGTTATAGGACTTGTTGGAGGAACCTATTATGCAGGCTGCGCTGCAACCAGAGAATGTGACTCTTCTGTAACAGGCGGAGACTACACGAGAAACGGTTATTGTGCATCAACAAGCTGCTGCACAAGCACAATAACCTCAGGTGAGACATCATCATCTAACTGGGATGATGGTGATGAGGCATGTAGCTGCGGAACAGCTGGAGATATATGTGATAACACTGCTGCAAGCGGTCCAAGTGATGTTGGCATCTGCGCGTCAAGCACATGTGAAACATCAACAGTCTGTTATGACGGAGCTGATTATTACAATGTCATGGGAAGTTGTAGTGATGATAATGCATGTGATTCAGATGTCACAAACCCAAGCGTGCAGTTTACAAGGGATGGCTATGTCTGCAACACCCAGAGTTTGGATTGTGTAGTGGACGGAGCAAGAACAGAAGGACAATCATGCTGTGCTGATGCAAACTGTAACGGAGCTCTGATTTGCACTACTGGAACATGCAGCTCTCCAGACAGCGCACCAAGATCAGATACACCACTTGTAAACAACACAAACCCAACAACATCCCAGGCAGTCAATCACTCAGTCAACTGGAGCGACGATATCGGACTCAACTTCGCTTACTTGGAGATGAATTCCACAGGAGCTTCATGCAACACAAATTCAAATGTATCCAACCTAGGCCTGCCAGGCACAGGCTACAGAGCAAACATGAGCTGGGTAGTGACCAAGGCATGCGAAGGTAAAACCATTGGCTGGCGCCAATGGGCAAATGATTCCACAGATCAATGGAATGTAACAGATTGGCAACAGTATGATGTTCAGAACTCAGCTCCCACAGTTTCTGGAACACAGGTGAATGAGACAGCTGTGTTGCCAGGCAGTTTTGTATGCATAAATGCAACTGTCACAGATACTGGCATTGGAGTGGATGATGTCTGGGCTCAGATTGTTTATCCGAATGGAACAACAGAGAATGTCACAATGAGCAATACAACAAGCACCATATGTAATAACGGTGGTGACGTCTACAGTGTGGACATGAATGTTAGTGCAACAGAAGGATATTTCACAGTAAATACCACATGGGGAAATGACAGCGTGGGTAACATAGATTTCCAGTCTGCATTCCCAAATCTTGCTGTATCTGTTTCATTAGACTTTGCTCCTTCATGGGACACCCCTCTTGTGAACAACACAAACCCAACAACAACACAAGAAGTAAATCACTCAGTCAACTGGACAGATGACACAGCATTGAATTTCGCATACCTGGAGATGAATTCCACAGGAGCTTCATGCAACACAAATTCAAATGTATCCAACCTAGGCCTACCAGGCACAGGCTACAGAGCAAACATGAGTTGGGTAGTGACCAAGGCCTGTGAGGGCAAAACCATTGGCTGGCGCCAGTGGGCAAATGATTCTACAGACCAATGGAATGTTACAGACTGGCAGGGATACAATGTTCAGAACGTGAGTCCGAGTGTATCAAACACACAACTTAATGAATCCTCTGTTCTGCCAGATACCCTGGTATGCATAAACGCAAGTGTATCAGACACAGGCATAGGTGTGGATTCTGTATGGGCTCAGATAATCTATCCAAATGGAACTGTGTTTAATGTCACAATGAGCAACACATCAAACACAGGATGTAATAATGGCGGAAGTGTCTACAGTGCGGATGTGAATGTGAGTTCAGTGCAGGGAAACCTAACAGTCAACACAACATGGGCAAATGACTCTGTAGGTAATATAGGATTTCAATCACCATTCCCAAATGTCCAGTTAACTACAAGCACCACGTGCATATACGGAGGAGGAGACTGGAACATCACAGACACATGTATAAGAAATAATGAGGAGATAACACTTGATGAGAACGCATCACTTAACATCCTAAGCACAGGATCACTCACCTTAAACAATGTCACAATATATTTCAACCTCACCGCGAATGGGACAGGAGAATTAAGGGTATGGTCAGGCGGAAGCCTTACTCTTGCAGCACTCTCAGGGTATGCAAGCATGATTTCATCAACAAACACAAACCAACATTACAACTTCTCTGTTGATTCAGGAAGCAGCTTCTCCATGACTGATTCCAGGATTGAGGAGGCGGGATGGAACGACGGCAATCCCGGCCTCTCTATTAACGTGGTTATGACACAATTCTCAGGCAACACCTTGACAAACAATCATCACGGCATAACCTTGCTTGTGAACGGAAACACCCTACAAAACAACAACATCAGCAACAACCATGGCTCTGGGATAGTTGTGGATGGAGTGCAGACAACAAAGATTCAGGGAAACACCATAAACAGCAACTCTGAAAGAGGAATCTTCATACTCAACTCAGGCTCTAATAATGAGATGATAAACAACACCATATCTGGAAACAATCAGGGAGTCTACCTCTACAACTCTTCAGGCAATCTACTGAAGGATTGTGTTCTTTCCAACTCAGTTAATGATGTGTATGTAAGAGGAACAAGTACAAACACACTTCTTAATACAACCCTAGCTCAAGCCACAGGATTCGAGGCAGGTTCAACTGGTGTTCTTGATGTCCAATGGTATCTTGATGTGTTTGTGAAAAACAGGCTAAACAATCCTATAAACAACGTCAATGTTTCTGCATGGAACACAACAAGCGATCTATATTTCGAGGAATTCACCGGAGGAAGCGGAACAATAACACAACAGAATGTGACAGAGTACAAAGAAACACTCTCATCAAAAACATATGCAACCAATTATACAATTGCTGTCACAAAGGTTGATATGATAAAAACAGAGTATGTAAACCTGACACAAAGCACAAGCCTCACTATCATATTTGATGTTGGGGTGACAGTAGAACTAAATCTGAAAATAAACAACACAGACTCCAGGGTTTATATCCCGGTGTTTGGCGTGGGAGAAACAAATGCAAGCTCACTGGGATCTGGAACAACATACGCATCATCACCCCATTTCTATCTTACATCCCAGAGCGGAGACGCATTAACAGGACTTGTCGCAAGCTTTGCAGAACAGTTAAGGGTTAGCAATGATACAAATACACATAGCTTGCTTCTTCAGAGAAACCTGACAAACACAAAGATGCTTCTGCCCTTCTTCAGAGGAGGATGGCATGATGTGGAAAAGAGAATTCCAGTATTGGAGTCAGGAGAATTTTTCCAGGAGATAAAACCAACCTTTGGCTTTGGTTTGGGTGTGAAATACCCAATAAAAATGATACTGACATATAACAACATAGATCTCCAAGGAGATCTAATAGCAGAGAAGGGCCTGCATAAAATAAAGATAGAGAGTAACAAAACCAATAACGAGAAGGCTGTAATAATTGAGAAGGTTAATTAGTATGAAAGTAATGGTAACAGGAAAGTTCAACCCCCTTCACCCAGGACATATTTTGTTCCTCGAGAAGGCCAAGAAACTCGGAGACTATTTGATAGTTGTTGTAGCCAATGACAAGACCATCCTAAAACAGGATGGATGCGTACTACTCAAAGATATGGAAAGAAAGAAGATTGTGGAAAGCCTCAGGATTGTAAACAAGGCCGTCATAGGGAATCCTGGAGAAGATCATTTCAGAATAGTTGAAAAGATAAAACCAGACATCCTAGCTCTTGGATATGACCAGGAAGTTGACGAAGAGATGATCAGAAAGAGGGCAAGGAATGCTGGATTGAAATTAAAGGTGATGAGGATCAAAGACAGAGTTGAAGGAATTAAATCAACAACCATACGTAACAGAATAGCAGCTTATAATAAAAAATAAAAAGGAAGAATCTTAGAATTCCTCTTCCTCTTCTTCCTCACTATCTTCTTCCAAATCTAATTCCTCTTCCTCCAAGAATAACATAACTAACACCCCATCTAACTAATCTATTAATACAAAGGAACATTTTTAAAGTTTTCGTTAGCTTGCCAGACACTCACAAAACACATTATCCTTCACAGAGCATATCAGCCTATCTTCTGTGACTCCTATTATTATCTCCTCTTGATTGTAAGTGACCAGATAGGTCTGGAGAACGACACTATTTGTCTCAGACTCTATAATGGCCTGAGCCTGAAGATCCTCATGAGATGTATTCAAAAGGTTTCCAGGACCAAGTGACTGTGCAAGTACAACCATACTCACACATCCCTGTGGAACATCCTCTACCTGCCCTGTTAATCCCTCTATCTCATCAGCAAGATTGCTTAGATCATCTGGGTTCAAGCCAACGTCAGACAGCATGTCAGGGAATCCTCCGAAGAAAAGGGCACTAAACAATACAAACCCTATAAGTATAACAATCCCTACTATGCTTATGGGCGCAAGCTTCTTGGCTTTGACATCTCTCGCCTTTTCCAACCTCTTCTGAAGATTCTCTATCTGCTTTCGCATACCTTCCACATTTATGATGTTGAACGCGATCATGTAGACTGCAACAAGTAATATGATTGAGGATATAACACCAAAGATCAGCACATTCAGCTGAAACATTCTATAAACTCCCTCGTTCAGGAAAGGCACAACATTGGAGAGTGCTATACCTCCAATCAATGCTACGAATCCCAGGCCGACCCTCACACCAAATCTAAAAAACCAGTTGGCATAACCTCGATACCCCCTTATGGATATGGATCCCAAGAAGAGAATGAAGACTACATATCCAATAGCCTGCAGTATCTGAACAAGCACAGGCAGGTTCCTCAGCAGGTCTGGCATGATATCTAGAATAGGCAGAATGTCTTGAATTGCCATGTTAATACTTGGTGGCACCCATTAAAATGTATTAAGACTGAAATCAAAGTTATATTATGCATGAGAAATACATATTCTGTCCCAGGTGCAGCACAAGATACAAAACAACTGACATCATCTTCAGGTGCGAGAAATGCTCAGGAGCACTTGAGGTCATATTTGATTACAGCAAACTGAAAAAGGCAGTCAAGCTGGAGAAACTACAAAAACGGCCATTCAACCATGCAAGGTATCTTGAATTCTTTCCTGTGAAGAATCTGGTCTCCCTGCAGGAAGGCGGAACCCCACTTATCAGGTCCAAGAATCTGGAAAGGGAATTCGGCTTGAAATTCGATTTATATTTCAAATACGAGGCTGTCAATCCAACAGGCTCGTTCAAGGATCGGGGCTCATCAGTTGAGATAGCGCGCGCAATTGAGCAAAAGAAGAAGAATGTGATATGCGCGTCCACAGGCAACATGGGAGCATCCCTTGCAGCATATTCAAGCAGGGCAAACCTCAACTGCAATGTGATTGTACCAGAGGATGCTGTGCATGTGAAAACAGAGCAGATACTTGCATACGGAGCAGGTGTGTACCAGATTAAAGGCAGCTACAGCGATGCTGCCGAGCTCGTGGACTACGCCTTCAGAAGCCATGACGCATATCTGACAGGCGATTACCTACATAGGCGCGAGGGAACAAAATCCATAGGCTTCGAGCTTGCAGAACAAACAAAATCAGATTATGTCTTCTGCCCTGTAGGAAACGGAACCCTGATTTCAGCTGTCTGGAAGGGATTTGCAGAGTTCAAAGAACTTGGCTTCATAAAAAAACTGCCGCGCATGGTTGCCATCCAGGCTGAGAAGTGCAATCCCCTGACAAAGGCGTACAGGACAGGCAAGGAGATCAAGCCCATGGAAGGTCATACAATGGCAGTTGCAATGGAGTGTGGAGACCCTCTTGACGGGGAGAAGGCCCTAAAATCTGTCAAGGACTCACGCGGCTACGCAGATCATGTATCTGATAATGACATCATAAGAGCACGCGAGCTTCTTGCACGCAGGGAAGGTCTATTTGCAGAGCCTGCAGGCGCAGCCAGCCTTGCAGGCATTCTGAAAGGCAAGGAAAAAATAGCAAGGGGAAGCGTGGTGGTATGCCTTGTGACAGGCCACGGCCTGAAGACTCCTAGAACAAGCACATACGGCAGCATGAAGCAGCTAGGCAAGACCCACAAGGCTGTAGACAGCCTCTTCTGAAGCTTTTTAAGCTTTCCTTATATAACTATATAGCAATTAGATACGTATGGCACGAATGTATTCAAGAAAGCGTGGGAAATCTGGCTCAAAAAAACCAGCTAAAAAAGAGGCTCCGTGGGTGAAGTACAAGCCTCAGGAAATAGAAGACATAGTGGTTAAGTTAGCCAAAAAAGGCTACGGATCAGCCCAAATAGGACTGATACTAAGAGACCAGTACGGAATTCCATCAATAACCATGATCAACAAAGATGCCAGCATACCCGATATACTAAAGAAGCATAAATTATACCCAAAATTCCCAGAGGATTTATTCAACCTGTTGAAAAAGGCAGCAGAGCTTCATGGACATATGGAGAAAAACAAGAAGGATTACATATCCAAAAGAGGACTGGAACTTACAGAGTCAAAGATAAGGAGACTGACAAAATATTACAAATCCAAAAACATCATAGACAAGGGATGGAAATACGAAGCAAGTAAGGTAAAGCTTCTTGTAAAATAATTCTGAGTGATTATTATGGCGCAAGCAACAGCAGAGACAATTGCAGGATTGATGAGGAAACCTGAATTAATTAGAAACATGGGAATCGTGGCTCACATAGACCACGGCAAAACCACTCTTTCAGACAACCTGCTAGCAGGTGCAGGCATGATTTCTGATGAACATGCAGGACAACAGCTTGCTATGGACTTTGTAGCTCAAGAGCAGGAAAGAGGAATCACAATCTACGCTGCTAACGTTTCTATGGTGCACGAGTATAATGGCAAGGAACACCTGATAAACCTTATAGACACTCCGGGTCATGTCGATTTTGGTGGTGATGTGACTCGAGCTATGCGTGCAGTAGATGGAGTAGTAGTCTTGGCAGATGCGGTTGAAGGTGTGATGCCACAGACAGAAACAGTCATCCGTCAGGCCCTGAAAGAGAGGGTCAAACCAATCTTATTCATAAACAAGACAGACAGACTCATCAAGGAACTTGAGTTGACACCTGACAAGATGCAGGAAAGATTTGTGGGCATAATAACAGATGTCAACAAGATGATAGACAAATACGGAGAAAAGGGATTCAAGGAAAAATGGTATGTCAAGGTCGAAGATAGTACTGTTGCATTTGGTTCAGCAACAAAAAAGTGGGCAGTTTCTATATCATCCATGAAGGAGTCCGGAATCACATTCAAAGATGTGATAGATATGACAAACAAAGGAGAAGAGAAAGAGCTTGCAAAGAAGGCTCCACTACACAAGGTTCTTTTGGATATGGTTATTACACATCTTCCAAATCCTTTGGTTGCACAGAATTATAGGATACATCATCTTTGGCCAGGAGACATTGCTTCTGAAACTGGAAAAAGCATGATTGAGTGCAATCCTGACGGTCCCCTTGTTGGAGTTGTGACAAAGATATATCCGGATCCACATGCAGGTTATGTTGCTACTGTCCGTATCTTTTCTGGAAAGATAGGAAAGGGACAGAATGTTCATCTAATAGGAAAGGATAAAATGGAAAAGGTTCAGCAGGTATCTGTATACAAAGGAGCGCAGAGGCTATCCATGGACGAGGTCTATGCAGGAAACATAGTAGGTATAGTAGGCCTGAAAAATGCATTCTCAGGAGAGACCATATGCGATCCATCCAATATTATTGAGGCATTCGAATCCATAACGCATATATTCGAACCTGTGGTTACCCGTGCCATAGAGCCAAAGCAGCCACAACAACTATCCAAACTTATTGAGTTCCTGAAGAGAGTCAGCAGGGAAGATCCAACTCTTCAAGTCAAGATCAATGAGGAAACAGGAGAATACCTTGTCTCAGGACTTGGAGAATTGCATATCAATGCAAAGATAGAGCTTCCAATAAAGGATGAAGGAATAGATGTTGACATCTCACCGCCAATAGTCATATACAAGGAATCCATCAAGGATAAAACACCAGAACCTGTTGAAGGAAAGTCACCAAACAAACACAACAGATTCTTTGTCACTGCAGAGAAGCTTGAGCAGGATGTTTATGAAGCCATGGTTAGAGGAGAGATACCAGATCAGGATATCAAGAAAAAAGATTTAGAGCTCCAGCAAAAACTTGTAGATCTCGGCATGAACAGGGAAGAGGTCAGGAAGATGAAATACATATTCAACAAATCTATCCTGCTTGACACATCAACAGGTGTTAAAGCCATACTTGAAATAATGGAGATGATAAAGCAATCCTTCAGAGAGGTTATGAGTGAAGGACCTCTTGCACGTGAACCATGCGCAGGAATGAAGATTATGCTTGTTGACGCAAAGCTTCACGAGGATGCAATACATAGAGGACCAGCACAGGTAATACCAGCCACCAGACATGCCATGCGTGCGTCCATAGTGAAGGCGAATGCATACATGCTTGAGCCAAAGCAAATCATCAGAATAGATGTTCCAACAGATCACATGAGCGGAGCCACAAAAGAAATACAGAATCGAAGAGGCCAGATACTTGAGATGAGCGAGGAGAGAGGCCTTACAACAATCAAGACAAAGATCCCGGTTTCTGAGATGTTTGGATTCAATTCCACTCTCAAGTCAGCAACAGGCGGAAAGGGTTTCTTCTGGCTGATAGATATAGTATATGAACCTCTGCCAAAGGAACTTGAACAGAGGGTAATCAAACAGATCAGAGAAAGAAAAGGAATCAGGGAAGAATCTAATTAGTTCTTAAATTTTTTCAACCAATATATAAATGTGATAGCCTATTTCAGAGAATAAACATCTGATAATTGGTATAGATCCCGGAACCACGACAGGCATCGCTGCTCTTGATCTTGACGGCAATCTTGTTCTGACTGCAAGCAGGAAAAATCTCTCAAAGTCAGATATCATGGGATTTGTTGCAGGCCTGGGAAATCCATTGATTATAGCAAGTGATATAGCGCCAGCGCCCAGGCTTTTGGAGAAGGTGGCTGCGTCACTGCCCACGCGCGTAATTTCTCCAAAGATAAGTCTGACAAAAAAGGAGAAGAATCAGATGGTTAAGTCTTATGCAGAAAGGATGAATTCACACAAACTATGGAAGAACACACATGAAAAGGATGCCTTAGCATCGGCCTTGTTTGCATGGGGACAACTAAGATCCTTGATAGAAAGGATAAAGAAGAAGCTGGACACAAATGACGTATTGGAAGATGAGATAAGGGATTATGTTATGAGCAGCGTGTTGCTGAATAACAGCAGCATATCATCAAGCATCAACAATTATCCCAACCAGTTTTTCAAGTATAAAATTGCAAGAATCAAATAAACCATATGAAGTCCTCTCATTTCACGCAAAGAAACAAACAACTGCATAAGACCATGATATTCTTCTGGAGGCTGGTACTGCTCTCAATACCATTATATATAGTGCTGACCCTGGCCATAAATCTTGGTTTCATGCAGAACATTGTTGCGACACAGTCCTTATGGATGTTCTCACTCACTGGATTCACAGTTGCTCAGGACGGGCCTGCATTGACAGTCGGGCTTGAAAACGAAGCTCAGCAGCCATTCTCCTTTGCAATCTCAGAAGACTCCACAGGATGGAAGTCCATGCTCTTCATGTTTGCTCTCATATTCGCTGTTCCTGATGTACACAACAAAAAACGTCTCCTAGGACTCTTGTTTATACCTGTGGTGTGGGCTGGAAATCTGTTACGTATCTGGGCAATAGTCATGATAGAACGTTCATACGGGTTCCAAGCAGCCATGGTCGCACATGATTACCTATGGAGGATAGGCCTGTTAGTTCTTGTAATAGGGCTCTGGTTGATATGGCTGAAATACGTGAAGCCTATATCTAAGAAAAACAAATAATTATCTATGCAACATGTTGACTGGCTTGTGACAATTGGAGTGTTCCTGTCATTCGTGATATGGGCATTCAGTTTCTACATGTCCTTCTTTCCAAATACAGGAACACCGGCATCAGATTTTGCAGACATAATAAATGATAAGGTATTGGACTTCCTTTTCACAGAATCCTACTCAGTTCCCCTTCGCGTCAATTCCACCTTAGAGGAGACAGATGCAATTGTCAATTTCACTTTCATCTGGCCTGGAGATTCAAAGGAATCCACGCGCATATATTCAGGAGTCACAATCAAGGATTGCATAATATCAGGGGATGTCGTCTACTTCCAATCAGATCTCACAAACCTTACACACAACCACTTCACAATCACATTCTCAAACCTCAGCATGGCGCAAAGATGCTCCGGATCATTTAACACAGAGAATGCAACATATGCAGTCCCATGGTCACATGAGATGATCAAGATCATTTCCCAACAGAAGATAAATGAGATGACAAACCAGTCATTTGTGGACTTCAGGAACAACCTCTCAGTCAACAGGGACTTCAGGGTGGAGATAAATGCATCAGGCGTGGAAACAAACTTCGGTTACCCAACACCAAAGAACAGAAACATCTACGTCAGAGAGACCTTCACGAAGCAGGAGGAGAACAATGCAGACACAGACATCAGGGTTTTGGTGTGGTAGATGGGCACACAGGGAATCGAACCCTGATTACAACCTCCGCGGGGTCGCGTACTATCCGTTATACTATGTGCCCGCTATAAAAATAGTGGATGTCCGATTTAAATCAGAATCCCCACTACGAACGCAAGCAAACCAAAGAACATACCTATTTTTATCCTCTTGCTTATCCTCGTGTAGTGCTCAGTCTT
>JBDRNB010000086.1:0-2371 GCA_043811635.1 Candidatus Aenigmatarchaeota archaeon | reverse complement strand
GATTCCAAGGTGACGTCATATTCCTCAAAGTACTGGACTGACAGGCTTTATGTGAAGAATGAAAGCTCGGATTGGACGCAGGTATTCTGGCTTGGAAACTACTCTGATGAGTACAGATTTGTTGGTGACCCTTTTGTTGTTCAGATTCCTCCACTATTGGTTGAAGCTGGAAAGAACAACTCAATCAGATTAGGGACAGGTGCAAGTATTGATAATGCCACAGGCGGTTCACCTGATGCAAGGCCTATCTACACAATACGTATAGGAGGCCTGAACCTGGAAGGTTACAGTGATATCTTCCCGAAGGGGAAGGGAAGCACTGTGACAGTGTATTATGATTATGATGGGGATAACACAGTTGATGGATCTGCTGTTGTAGCTGTTGGTCCTGAGCCCACTGACATATTTGATCCAATAAACGATTCAATAGATGACGCATTCATGCGCCTGCTTGATAACCTTAACTTCATACTTGATGTAAATGATGGCAGCTATGGTGATGGGAATATATTGAATCCATATGACGGCGTGAACCAAACAAACCCAATAGATCTTCAAATAACAAGCGATGTTGAATTTGCTTCAAGCACAATCTCAGACATACCAACCCTATGGGGACCTGCAGAGCTTGAGATAAGGACATGGATATGAGGGGACAGATATACTCATTCATTGTGATTTTGATAATGGTTCCTCTATTCATATTTATATTGACATACATCTCTGCATTGCAGCAGGCAGATGTAGATATTTTTGAACAGATAGTTGCAGATCAGATACACCAAACAGAGACCATCATATCAGACGACTTTGATCGTGCATTGCAGATAACAAGCAAAAGGGCCCTTCTGTCGTTGATAAACCACGTCCTTTCAAACGGATCCTATATACAGGGTACAGAAGACCTGATGACAGAGCTTGTGACAAACGGCAGCTACAAAAACAGCTCTGATGTCCTTATGTATAATAACACAGTAGCAGACTGGAAAAATAAGATACTTAATGTGAGTTCTGGTTTTAACAAATACATCAACTATTCGAATCTAACAATCAGTAATTACAACGGCCTTAATCTGAAGGCATCTATAAACTATATGGTGGGCATAACAGACAGGCTAAACAAGTCTCGAATAGAAAAGAATATTACAAAAGATATCCTATTCTCTGTTGAGGGTTTTGAAGATCCCTTATTCTCAATAAACACAACAAGCGCAGGAGGTTCCGTTGTGAGAAACATAAAGGCTCACCCATATCCTTATTATGCAGAAAAGCTTGTGACAGGCACGATCAGATATGGTAATTGTACTGGAAACGTGACATTTGACAAGGCAGATACAGGAACTGATAATATCCTGGTCACAACAAATGCCACGAATGTGAGTGGTGTGTTTGGTGGAATCATTGGCGAGCTGGATGATCTGCCAGTATTAGCCACGTGTTATGTGGTGGGTGCTACGGATGCCATTAGCCTGATTAATAACAACCTCACTCCAATTAATTATATGGAGGTGTACCTGGACGAGTTCACAGGCGTATGGTCACTTCCTATAAAAGAGGCGCTTGAGAAGGGGTATTACACGACATTTACAAACAGCGGGCCAAACATCCTGGAAAGGATTGAAGGAAGCTTTGCCCCATCAACAGACGGATTGGAGACTTTTGTCAACGTACCTGAGTTGTTGGCTGTTGGATATCCTGACAAGCCAGAAGAGATATCTGTAGCATATCTGCATCTGGACGACCAGACAGACCAGGCATGTCTACAATTCAGGGGCCTGGGTATTTACCAGTCGTGGTTCAGGCTTGATGTAGCACATTCAAATAAATATAATCTTGCTGAATTGGGGTATGCTGTGTGCTGAGTAGGTAGAATATGAAAAAAATCATTGCAATAATAGGTATTGTGGTTCTGATATTTGCAGCTTTCTACTTTTTGGAGATAGACCTTTCCGGCATATTTTCACAAACACCATCAGATTATGATAATGTCAGTAAAACTGTGAAAGAAGAATACGGGGATGTGACAATAGGAGAGATAACACACGAAGATGATTGTAGGATATGTGATGCTGATGGATGTGTATACACAGGTGAACCGTGCTGGAAGGTGGAGATAACAACAGAGGAGGGAGAGAAATCAGAGGTTGTGGTTGATGATTCTAATCCTTCTGAGCCGTCTGGTCCTTCGGGTGGAGGCGCACCATCAGAAGAGGATACAGGAGAGGTGTGCTATTATGTAAAGACTGAACAGGGAAATCATGTCTTATTCACATACTATAATATAGGTTGCAACAACCCGCTTCCAGTATGTGATGAGGGTCTGTTTTGCAGGGAATGTCAGAATCCGAATGAATGCATAAGAAAATCTTTC
>JBDRNB010000085.1:0-2255 GCA_043811635.1 Candidatus Aenigmatarchaeota archaeon | reverse complement strand
AGTTATTTTATCCTTGGTTACTATCTCAATATTACCGCTTCTTCTTTGATTCTCATCGCAGAAAAGGCTAACTGTTTCCGAAGGAACCTCAAACATTGTGAAATCTCCAGCCATAGGCTGTGTGTTTCTCACATTGACTTCATAACCATACTGGAATGTGTAGCCTTCTCCAAAAAATGCATTTGGATCGATTATCTGTATCATCACAGGATATGAGATGTCATAATAGAAGATGTATTTCTTGAAGACAGTGCTTAATGGAAAAAAGCTGCTTGCACTCTCAGGCTTGACAAGGATTCCTGATGAAGGTCTCACTTTAATATATGAATCCCACCAAGGCACATAATTAAAACTGATTAAATAGTTGCTCACATCATACTGTCTATCTACTGAATCCAGAGAAAAATAATAATTATCATAATAATTCCTTTTTGTATCATCAAAAATTACCAGAGGCATAACATTGTTCTTTGTGCGCTGCACCTGGATGTTTCCAATGTTTTCATCGATCAGCTCACTAACCTTTTCTTCTATGTCTGGCATGAACCACATAGATTTTCCTCTTGAGCTGAATGTTTCCACAGTTTGTGCAATAGGAGGAAGGTCAGAATCTATTGTCAGGGCATAGGGTGCTATTGATTCAATTGTAAGCCTTTCAAGATAAGGATGTGTTGGGTTGGCAATCACTTCTATTATTCTTGTGGCAGTATCATAAATCTTCTTAAAATTAATTCCCAGCTCTGTGTTGAATCTTGAGAGCTTGAATGTTTTCCTTGTTGACTTTATTGTCAAAGGATATGTCAGTTCAATAAGCACATCATTTTCTGCAATAGTTGTTTTAAAAGAATAAGCCTCTCCTGTGATTTCATAGTTCTTTTCAGTGAATGTTTCAATAACTTCATCAATGCACTCTTTTGAGTTCTCCTCTATAAATTCATCAAGCTGTGCCTCTATTGCCAGTGATCCCTGGTTGCTGTACAAGAAAGGTCTTTGGGATGAGAAAGTGCACCCTGATCTGCACTCATTGTCAGAGTTCATATAAGCCCAATAAGGAACTATTGTTGCATCTTCTAATTGGGATGTATCAGGATCAAACAGGAATGAGTTGGATATTGTTGGAACAACAGGATTTGGATTGATATTATATTCTCTTGGATTAATATAACCGCCTTGCATTCCGAGCCTTATAATGCCCTCTTTTCCACTCAGGTAAAGGCATTCTTCAATACCTTGCTTTAAAGGCTGAAGCTCCTTGTCAATTGCTATGGGTGTGTTTTCTGGAGTGATGATATAATTTCTTAGGAACAATGCCAGCCCGACCATTATTAACAAGACAAGGCCTAAGATTACAAAGACAGTTATCTGGGATTTTCTTTCCATGTTTTTTTTATTCTCCTCCTGCAATATCATTACACATCTCATTATTGTCAAGCATTACCTCGTTGAAATAATTGTCTGGATTTGAAAGGAACTTTATGCACACTTCAGTGTATTTTTTAGTCTCTCCCTGCATCTTGATCTGGGTAAGGCTGTTAAAGTCAAATACAATGCCATCTGATCTTTTGTATTCATCTTTTGTAGGATTATTATTTTCATCCAGATTAAAGTAGTCTGTGCTTCGGATAGTATAACTTATCACTTGATCATTATCATCCTTGACTACAATGCCTTCAAAAAGCACGACTGTTCTAGTGCCTGCTCCCTTGACCCTGATCTCTACATTGAAAGGGCTGTTGAAGTTTTCCATCAAGGGCACAACAGCTCCTGTTATAAGATAATTATATACTTGGCGGCCATTCATATCTGTATAAGGCCCTTCTCTATAGCCTTCAATATGAGCTCCGCTCTGCACGCGGCCATTAACATTATTGATTATTAGGTTTTCTGTTGAGCCAGAGCCTATTATGCCGCTCTTGCAAAGCTCATCTTCAAAATGTTCAAGATCATTCAATGTTGCAAATGCTTTATCAATAGATTTTGAATATCCTCCCCAATCACTATCAGGATTGAACATATTGCTGATAGACATAGCAGCTCGGCCAAAGCTCATGGCAGTCTTGTAAGTATCATAACCAGATGCCCAATGGTCTGACCATCGCATCTCATTGATTTGTTTGTCCTGGGCTGCTTTCTGTTCGTCAAGTGTGTTTTCAATGTCTTCCTCATATTCTCCTTTTAATCTTTCTAAATTTTCATTTGACCTTGCCATATTAGAATTTTGCTGTTGTAAATTTTCTCTTTGTTCAACAAGTGCA